>CAMLLA010000088.1 GCA_946480525.1 uncultured Asticcacaulis sp.
CGCCGGTGCATTTCAACCTCGACCGGCTGGAGACCAATCCGCGCTTCGCCGCCATTGCGCGTCCCGCCAATGCGGCCATCCTGGTCAAGCTGCGCATCGATATGGAGGACCGTGGCGGCCGCGTCGAATTGCTGCTGCCCTACGCCACGCTGGAACCGATCCGCAAGATGCTGCTCCAGCAGTTCATGGGTGAGAAGTTCGGCCGCGACAACATCTGGGAAAGCCACCTGGCGACCGAGCTGTGGACAACGCAGATGGAAGTGCGCGCCGTTCTGGACGAACAGCAGATGCCGCTATCCAAGGTCTTGAATTTCAAGGTCGGAGAGACGATCGTGCTGAATGCAAACGCTGATTCTCCCGTGCAGTTGCGCTGCGGCTCGATTCCGCTGACAACCGGCCGCATGGGGCGAAAGGGGCATTCGATCGCCGTACGCGTCGAACAGCCGCTGGCGTCGACCACCAAACGCCGCCTCGCCCAGATGCGGAAGAAGTAACAGGGGACGATGAACGTCACAGGCCTGATTATGGACGCGGTCCTCGTCGCGCTGCTCTTGGCAGCGCTGGCGTTCGGCATGCGCCTGAATACCCGCCTGAAGACCCTGCGCGCCGGCCAGGAAGAGTTTGCCCGTGCCGTGGCTGAGCTGGACCAGGCCGCCATCCGCGCCTACCAGTCGCTGAAGGAACTGCGCGCCGACGCCGACGACAGCCAGGAACTGCTGCACGGCCGCATCGTCGCGGCGCGCGACGTCCTGCAAAAGCTGGATGCCCAGGTCGGCCGTGCCGAACGCGCCGCTCTTGAGATCGACAACACGATGGGTTCGCTGTCGGCCCTGCAAAGTCGCGCCGAGCAGACGGCCAAGCGGCTGGAAAGCACGCCGCGTCCGGCGCCGCTCCCTGCCGCGAGACCGGCGCCCCGCGTGGAAATGCCCGCGGAACCGGCGCGCGAGCCCGTCCGCCGCCAGCCGAAACTGGAAGAAGACGCGGATTATAATCCCGCCTGGTCAGCCGCCCCGAAGACACCTGCCGTGGCGCGTGGTGTCGCGAAGCCCGACAAACGCGATCCGTTCGAACGCGATGTTATCAGCTTCCGCTCGCCCGCCGCGTCGAACGGTCAACGCAAGAGTTTGCTGCCCGCCCTGCCCGAGGACGACGAGAGCGAAATGCTCGACAAGGTCCAGATGTCCGAACTGGTCGTTGCCAATCTGAACGAGATGATCCGTACCCTGACCCTGCCGCCCCGGCGGGTTTCGTCCGTTGAGGACGACCTTTTTGGTAACGATGATTAATCTCTGTTAACGCGATATTTAGTAAAAGGCCGCAAACAAGGGATGCGTTTCGCCCCAAGCCTCGAGTAGAGTATGGCCAACCTTCCTCGCATTCTCCCGATCGTCTGTATCGCCGTCGGCGGCGTGCTGGCCATGAAGGCTATCACCAGCCTGGAACTGGTGCCGAACGCCTTTCAGGCCGCCGAAGCCTTTGCCGCGGAACAGAAGAAGCCGGCAGAGAAGCCGAAGCCTGAAACCAAGGCAAAGGTGCGGGTCAAGGGCGCCGCCGGCGAAGCTGAAAACACCGAAGACCCGACCGAAAGCTACGCAACCGACTCCATTCTGAAGGCCGCCGATGCCGCCTCCGTCGCCAAGGACGCCGCCGCCACGGCGCCGGCCGCGCCGATCTGCGCCACCTCGGTCAAGGATCTGGCCGCCCAGGCCGGTATTTCGCCCAATGAACTCAACATCCTGCAAAGCCTGGGCGCGCGCCGGGCGGAGCTGGACCAGCGCGAGGCGCAGCTCAATTCGCGCGGCCAGCTGATCGACGCCGCCGACAGCAAGCTCGATGCGCGCATCACCCAGTTGCAGAGCCTCAAGGGGCAGATTCAAGGGCTTATCGACCAGGCCAACAAGACCTCGAGCGAGGACACGGTCCGCATGGTCAAGGTCTATGAATCTATGAAGCCCAAGGATGCCGCTGCCGTCCTGACCGCCATGAGCGATCCGGTGCGCCTGCCGATCGCCGCCGGCATGAAGGACCGCTCGCTGGCCGCCATCCTGGGCGCCATGTCGCCCGATGCGGCCCGCGACCTGACCGAAAAACTGTCGCAGCGCATGAAGCAGGCGGACTCGCTTCAGGAAAAGCTGAACAAGGCAACCGCCAGCGGCGGCGTCACCAAGGGCGCCGAGGCCGAGCCCGCCGCCGCCAAGACGCCTGTCAAAAAAGGATAACGCGAAACCTCAATCTTTGCCGGATATGTGAGTTGAGCGCGTAGGCCAGCCATGGTCTACGTGGTCAGCGATTGTCTAGGGGGAAATCTCAACCGGCAGGAGGTAATCATGGCGTACCAGTTTACCGCGCGTGAGGAATTTCTCGTAAATTCGCATACCAACGGCAATCAGTACTATTCCGATATTACAGCTTTAAGCGGCGGCGGTTTTATCGTCGTATGGACCGACCGCAGCGGTTCCTCCGGGGACGCGGATGTCAGCGTGCGGGCGCAGATTTACGATGCTTCCGGCGCGCCAAGGGGCGGCGAGTTTCTCGTCAATACGCGCACGGAGTTTGGCCAGTCGCTGCCGAGTGTTTCCGAATTGAGCAACGGTAATGTTGTCATTGCCTGGCAGGACAGTTCCGATGCCAGCGCCTCGACGATAAATATCAAGGCTCAGGTGTTCACCAGCGCCGGCGCGAAGGTTGGTGACGAATTCCTGGTCAACACATTTACGAACAGCTGGCAGTACGCTCCCGTCGTAGCGGGACTGGACGGAGGAAACTTTGTCGTCAGCTGGATGGACTACAGCGGAACCTTGGGCGACGCCTCCAGCGCCAGTATAAAGGCGCAACTGTTCTCCCCTGCGGGGGCGAAGATCGGCAGTGAGTTCGTCGTGAACACCCAGCGGCAGGGCACGCAGGCGGATCCGGCTGTCACAAACCTTGCCGGTGGCGGGTTTCTCGTAAGCTGGACCGATACCTATGATCCCGGCTTTGGAGACAATGACACCGAAATCAAAGCACAGATTCTATCGTCTTCGGGCGCCAAGATCGGTGGCGAATTGCAGCTCAACACCACAATGATCAATGGCCAGGTCGAGCCGGCCGTTGCTGGATTGAGTGGAGGCGGTTTTGTGGCCGTATGGGTAAGTTACGTAGACCTTCCGGGCGGCGGCGTGACGATGCAGGTCTTGTCGCAGGTCTTCGATGCATCGGGCGCGAAGACCGGCGGTGAAGTCACGGTCCATGCGACGGGCGTGGGCAATCAACTTGTGCCGGACGTCGCGGCGCTCGAAGACGGCGGTTTCGTCGTCACATGGCAGGACGACACGCAAACGCTTGTGAGCACTTACGATGTCAAGGCGCAGCTATTCGACGCCAACGGAAATCCCGTAGGCGGCACCTTCGTCGTCAATGTCGAGACTGCCGCCGGACAGGGCGACCCTGTTGTCGCAGGTCTGAAGGGCGGCGGGTTTGCCATCGTATGGACGGATTACAGCGGCACCCTGGGTGACAGCAGCAATGCTGCGGTGAAGGCCAGGATATTCTCTCCCGACCCGACCGAAGACGCCGACGTCCTCACCGGTACGCCCGGCGACGACTCGATCGAAGCCCTGGGCGGCGACGACACGGTCGATGGCGCCAACGGTCAGGATATCCTCAGGGGCGGCGACGGCGCGGACGTCCTCTATGGCGGTCTGCGCAATGACCTGCTGGTCGGCGACGACGGTAATGACAAGCTTTATGGCGGCGACGATATCGACACGGTTCGCGGCGAGGCGGGCGACGACCTGTTGTCCGGCGGTGCGGGGGGTGATTCCCTCAATGGCGGAACCGGCAATGATACGCTTCTCGGCGGCGCGCGCTGGGACAGCCTAGTGGGCGGGCAGGGTGACGACTGGCTCGATGGCGGGCTCGACAACGACCAGATGTTCGGTTTGGCCGGCAATGATGTCTACTCTGTCGATCATGTCGGCGACCGGGTCTACGAAGTCCCGGACGAAGGCAATGACACGGTCAGGTCGTCGATCGATTTTGCGCTCACGCCCAATGTCGAAACCCTGATTCTGACAGGAACGGCCGACCTCAGCGGCACGGGCAACGGCATCAGCAACAGCCTGAACGGCAATAGCGGCAATAATCTGCTGGAAGGCGGACTTGGCAATGACAGTCTTTACGGCTGGGACGGCGATGACACCTTAAGCGGCGGCCAGGATCATGATCGCCTGTCGGGCGGAAACGGGTCAGATACCCTGACGGGGGGCCACGGACAGGACGCGCTGGGCGGAGGCGCGGGCGCGGACGCCTTCGTCTTTTCATCGGTCGCGGTCAATGGCCACGACCACGTCGTCGACTTCGTCCATGGTGTCGACCGCCTCGTCTTTTCGGGCGCGGACTATGGCTTTTCGGCCGGTCACGTCCTGACGGCGTCGGAGTTCACGCAAGGGGCCGTGGCTGTCGGTGCCTCGGCTCAGTTTGTCTGGGATGCTGGCGGACAGCGCCTCTACTGGGATGCGGACGGAGACGGTGCGGGGGCGGCATTCGAGCTTGCCCTGATCAGCAATGGGGCCACGGTGACCAGCGCGGATCTGGTCTTCACCTGACGCGCGTAAACCGGGCCGGGTATCGACCGGCCCGGTAATGCCCGTGGCCTAATGTGTACCGACAGGGGCCGTTTCCTGCCGGGCGGCGGTGTGGAACAGCCATGCCGAACCGAGCCACAGGGTGATAAAAACGGCGTCGAGCGGGACTGTGAAATAACCGCCAAGAACGGCCGTCGCCGACACCAGCGCCTGCGCCACCGCCATGACGACAAGGGCGATGGCCATGCCCTTCGCCCTCAGCCTTGCCAGGATGGCGCCAGTCGCGCCGATGGCTAGAACGCCGGCATACATCAGGTTGGCTGGATTATCTTCCGATCCGATAATGCCCACGGCCAGGTTCATCCAGATGAGGACAAAGCCCGCCACCAGGGCAATCCCGAAACCAAGCCTGTAGAAAAGGCTGCGCGACAGCCGCGTCGCCAGTTCCAGGAGACCGCATGGAACGACCAGCATGACTCCGAAAATGATGAAGTCAGTCTCGTCCCATGACACCTCCTTGGTGAACTGCATGGCGATGAGCGGCGTCAGCCACAGGCCGAACGCCATCGCCCAAATCAGGATCTTCCAGCGGTCATTTCCGCGCGTCTTTACGTTTTGCATTACGATTGCCTCTCGTGTCGAACCGGCAGATGTCTAGCCTGCCGGCAGGTGAGGGGCATGAGCGGCATGTGAGGATTTGCTGAACACGTCGTTTTTACGCACTTCATTAACCTCCATTAAACGCCAATTAGGCATGTTTGCGGGTGATGAGCCGCGCCCGCAAACCTTTGCCAGCCGAAAAACCGCCTGAAGCCCAGGGGCTTGAGGCCGCGCGCCATAAGCTGAAGGCGTCGGTCAAGGCTGGGCCGATGTCGCTTGGCCGGGCGCTGGGCGCGACGGCGGCCCTGGTGGCGGCGGCCAGTTTCAGCGTGGCGGGTTTCGCTGTCGGCGATCCGCTCAATCTCAATATCGCGCCGCGTACCGAAGTCGATATCCGCACCGGTCGCAACGCCCAGTCGGGCCGCATCGAAATCTACGGCAGCGTCGGCTCCAAGGCCTCAGTCCGCCGCCAGGGTGCGCAGGTCGTGATCCGCCTGCCCGGTACGCTCAAGCCGGACCTGGGCGACCTGCGTGCCAATCCGCCGATCGGCATCGCCAGCGTCGATATCAAAAACGACGCCCGCGCCACCGAACTGTGGCTGAAGGTCGTCGACGGCTACGAGACGCGCTTCGGCCGCGCCGATGGTGCGGTCTTCGTCCAGATCGATCCCGACAAGTCCAAGCAGGACCTGGCCAAGCAGGCGAAGTCCGGCTCGGTCAGCGTCAGTCTCCAGGACATCCTGGCCGCCGACGCCAAAAAGACCGAGACACCCGCCGCCGAAGCCAAGCCTGTGCCGCAGGTCCTGGTCGAGGTCGCGAGCAATGAAGGCGGCCGTGATATCGCCTTTGCCTTCCCGGGGCCGGTCGCCTCGGCCGTCTTCCGCCGCGGCGAGTCGGTCTGGATCGTCTTCGACAGCGAGGCGGACCTGCGCCTGCCGTCCGAGCTCAAGGACGGGGCGATCGTCCAGGACGTACAGTGGACGCGCAACGACGGCTTTACCGCGATGCGGCTCAAGGCGCCGTCGACCGGCAGCCTGTCGGTCAACAGCGACGGCATGACCTGGCGCATCCGGCTGGGCGGCAAGGCGCTGGAAAACCACGCATCGCAAGGGGCGATCATCCGCGATGATTCCACGGGTGTAGCCGGCCTGAACGTCAACATGGCCGGCGTGACGCGCGTCGCCTGGATCCGCGACCCCAGCGTCGGCGACCGCATGGCCGTCGTAACCGCCCGCGGTCCAGTCAAGCACATGGCGACGACGCGTCAGACGCTTCAGGCCACCCTGCCATCGACCGCGCAGGGCGTGGTGGTCGAGCACATGACGCCCGATGTCAAGGTGACGGTCGACGGGGACCTGGTCGAGATTTCGCGGCCGGACGGCCTGACCCTGTCGCCCCTCGATCCCAACGCCAAGCCCGACGACTCACGGCTGGAATACAAGAACGCTCTGTTCCCCAGCCTGATGAATCCGGACTGGTCGGCCAAGCCCGAGGAAGGTTTCCTGGCGCGCTACAGCGCGCTTCAGGTGGCAGCCGCCGACGAGGCGCAACTGGGCGCCGCCGGTCCGAACACGGCTCGGCTGGCCCTGGCGCGTTTCCTGGTGGGCCAGGGCATGAATTACGAAGCCCAGGGCGTGCTCAGCATGCTGACGCGGCAGAACCCGCGCTCGCTCGATGATCCTCAGGTCCGGGGCCTGCGCGTCGCCGCCCGCATGCTGACCGGCCGTTACGACGACGCCAAGGCCGACCTCGGCTCGCCGCAATTGTCGGCCGATCCAGCGGCGCGGCTGTGGGAAGGCTATGCCGAATACAAGGCCGGCAACTTCGCCGACGCCGTCAAGGATTTCCAGGCCGGCCTCAAGGCCATGGACCAGTTCCCGGTCGAATGGCGCATGAAGTTCGGTGCGGCCTATGCCGATGCCGCCATGCACCAGAAGGACCTGAAGACCGCCGACAAGATGATTGTCTACGCCGTCAATCAGGACGGTACGCCGCTGCAAAAGCTGGCCGCTTACAACGTCTATGCCCGGATCATCGAGGCTTCGGGCGACAAGCGGCGTGCGCTCAACGTCTTCGATGCCGTCGCGCGCGCCTCGGACGATGCCATCGCCGCGCCGGCCATGTTGAATGCCTCAAGGCTGAAATACGAACTGGGCAAGGCCAAGGCCGACGAAACACTTCAGGCGCTGGATTCCCTGCGCTTCCGCTGGCGCGGTGACGGCACCGAGCTTCAGGTCATCGGCAGCATGGGGCAGATCTATCTCAGCCAGGGCCGCTACCGCGACGCGCTCCAGGTCCTGCGCACCGCCGGAAAGCAGTTCGGTAACGATCCGCAGGCGGTGCAGATCCAGGACACGCTCAACCAGTCGTTCCGCAACCTGTTCCTGGGTGGCATGGCCGATGGCTTGCAGCCGGTCGAGGCGCTGGGCCTGTTCAACGATTTCCGCGAGCTGACGCCGGTGGGTACCGACGGCGACCAGATGGTGCGCAAGATCGTGCGCCGGCTGGTCGATGTCGACCTGCTTAGCCAGGCGGCGGATCTTTTGCAGTACCAGATCGACAATCGCCTGGATGGCGTGGCCAAGTCAGCCGTCGCATCCGACCTGGCCGCCATCCACCTGATGAACCGCGCGCCGGAAAAGGCGCTGCAGGCCTTGTGGAAAACGCGCACGACGCTGTTGCCCAAGACCATCGCCTCCGAGCGCCGGGTGCTGGAAGCGCGTGCCCTATTGCAGCTTGGCAAGCCCGAGGAAGCGCTCGAGGTCCTGGGCAAGGACGCGTCGCCCGACGCCGACGATGTCCGCGCGGACATCTATTGGCAGCAGCAGAACTGGGCCGGCGCGGCCGCCATCCTGGAACGCCGCCTCGGCGACCGCTTCAAGAAGGACGCGGCCCTGAGCCTGAGCGACGAGGGCAGGGTGATCCGCGCCGGTGTCGCCTTCAGCCTGATGAAGGACCAGAAGGGCCTGACGCGGCTGTCCGATCGCTGGTTGAAGTTCGCCGCGACGGCGTCCTCGCCCGACGCCATGCGCGTGGCGCTGGCGCCGCTCGACGGTGGCGACCTGACGGGTCGCGACTTTGCCGCCGCAGCCGCCGCGACCGACAGCTTCGCCGGCTGGGTGTCTGGCATGAAGAAGCGCTTCCGCGAAAAGGGCGCGCCTGCGCCTGCTGCACCGGCCGCGAAGACGGCGTGACGATCTACTTCTATTCCCAGACGGATGCCTACGCCGAGTTTTCCAACTTCTCGTCGCACGGCATCGAGATGGATGGCCGGTGGTGGAAGACGGTCGAGCACTATTTCCAGGCCCAGAAGTTCAATGACGCCCCTTATCGCGAGCGGATAGGCAAGGCGTCGACGCCCAAGGACGCCAAGGAACTGGGCCGCACGCGCGACATCGCCATCCGGCCGGACTGGGATACGGTTCGCGACGACATCATGCTGGCCGCCGTGCGGAAGAAGTTCCAGACGCACCGGGACATCGCCGAACTGTTGCTGGCGACAGGCGATGAGGCCTTGGCTGAAGCCGCGCCCGGTGACTATTACTGGGGCATCGGCGCGGATGGCAGTGGTGAGAACCGTCTGGGAAAAATCCTGGAAACGGTACGCGACGAGTTGCGCGGGAAAGCTTAGTGCAAATAAGATAATCACATCTTTGTTATCATTGTCCGGTTTCGCTTTAAGGTGACCGGGCTCCCATGTAATATATCTCCGTTCCCAAGAGATACAGCGGGAATTTTGAATAGAAAGATACTGATCGTTTAGTTGAAGTGAGCATAGCCGCAAGAGAATGCGCGGCGTCCCAGTCGAAATCTCGGCTCAAGCCCATATTTGCTTAACACGCGATCAAGCCCCCGGAAATCTGACCTCAAGACACTCTCGTTAAGAGAGCGCGCATCTTCCTGCGTTATCTTCCGCCTCAACGCAATCAAGGAATGGGCCGCCAAACGGTCCATATGAGGGACATGATGAACAACAATATGAAAATGCCGTTTCGTTTTCCGGCGAAAATCGGCAGCGTGACTGCCATCGTGGGGGTGCTGCTCGTCGCCGGCGTCAGCCTGATGTCGTGCGGCCAGACCATCCAGCCGGGCAATGTCGGCGTGAAGATCCGCACGCTCGGCCCAAGCGCCGGCGTCGACCAGACGCCGCTGCCGTCCGGGTGGCACATCAATATGATCGGCGAACGCATCGTCGAATTTCCGGCTATCCAGCGCACCTATACCTATACGGCTGAGCAGGACGAGCGGGGGCCGGAGAACGAGGAGATCAAGTTCTCCGACAATAACGCCCTGCCGATGACGGCGGACGTTCAGCTGGTCATGCGCATCGATCCGTCGAAGGCGCCGGCACTCTACAAGCGCTACCGTCTGAGCTTCGACCAGATGTTCGAAGGCCCGATCCGCAACGACGTGCGTTCGGCCATCGCGGCGGAAACCGAACTGGTCAGCGTCGAATACCTGTACCGGGGCGGCCGCCAGACGGTGATCCAGAAGGCGCTGGCCCGCGTCAACCGCAAGTGGGAGCCGCAGGGCGTCAATATCAGCCAGCTCGACTGGATCGGCACCATCCGCTACCCGCAGGTCATTCTCGACTCGATCCAGGCCAAGACCAAGGCGGACGCCGACGCTGCGGCGGCACAAGCTCAGGTCGCGGTCGCCAAGGCCCAGGCCGACGCCAAGATCGAAGAGGCGAGGGGCCAGGCGGAGTCCAACCGCCTGCTGGCCCAGTCGATCTCGGCCAGCCCGGGCGTGGTGCAGTTGCGCGCCATCGAAAAGTGGGACGGCAAGCTGCCGACCACGACCGGCGGCGCCGTGCCGTTCATCGACGTCGGCAGCCGCTAAGGACAGACGAGGCCGTGGCAGGGAACTGTCACGGCTTTCTCACGCCTGCCATTCGCGAAGCGCCAGTGGCAAGGCCTGCCATTGGCGCAGAATTTCCGCAGGTTCACGCAGTTCGCCGGACGTCGCCGCCCGGACCTGACATTCTTCCCTCATCGCAGCCGGCACCGTCCGCCGGCCACCTGAGGGAGATCAGACATGTTTAAATCCATTGCCATTGCCGTGGCCGTATTGCTCGCAGCCACCGCCGCCCATGCCGGCGGCGCCACCCTGACGGTGGCGTTCGACGGTCTCGAGCCCAGGGGCGCGGTCCTTGCGGCGCTCTACAGCAGTGCCGACGACTATGCCGCCAACAAGAACGCCCGGTTCGCGCGCGTTGCCGCCGAAGGCGCCCAGGCGACCCTGACATTCACGGACCTGCCCGAAGGCGAATACGCCATAAAGATGTTCCATGACCTGAATAACGACGGTCAGATGAACACCAACCCCTTCGGCATGCCGACAGAGCCTTTCGCGTTTTCCAACAATGCCGTCGGCAATATGGGCCCGGCCAAATGGGATGACGCGCACTTCACCGTGACCGCACCGGTCACCACCCAAAACATCACGTTCTGAGGCGCCATACCATGACCGATATGTCCCGCCGCAATTTCCTGGGCGTGGCCGCCGGCTTCGGCGCCGTCGCCTGCGCGCCGAAATCCTGGGCTGCCGCTGCCGCCGACTGGCGGATCGCCTTCACCAACGCACCAGCGGAAGGTTATGCCGACAGCGCCATGACACGCATCCATGGCCGCATGCCGCAGGGCCTGGCCGGCAAGCTATATCGCAATGGTCCGTCGTGGTTCCGTTATGGCGACGATGTGACCGGCCACTGGTTCGACGGCGACGGCATGGTCCAGCGCTATGAACTGACGCCGGAAGGCGTGCGCCACAGCGGCCGTTTCGTCGACACCGTCAAGCGTCGCGTCGAGCAGAAGGCGCAGCGCATCGTCATGCCGGGCTTCGGCACGAAGGGGGCGGCCGACGCGCCGGTAACGGGGCCGGACGACGTCAATGCCGCCAATACCTCGGTGATGCGCGTCGGTGACGAATTGTGGGCGCTGTGGGAAGCCGGTTCACCCTACCGTCTTGATCTCGACACGCTTGAGACCCGGGGACCGAAGACCTTCCGCGACGATCTCAAGGGCATGGCCTTCCTGGCCCATCCCAAGGTCGAACCGACGGGCCGCATCTGGAGCGCCGCCTTCATGGGGGCAAAGGCGTGGGTGTGGCAGGTCGATCCGCGCGGGGGCCTGGAGCGGGGTGAACTGATCGACCTGCCACAGGCCGGCTACGCCCATGATTGGGCCGTGACGGAGCGCCATCTGATCTTTCCGATGCAGCCGTGGGTGTGGGAAAGCACGGCTATGCCGGTCTCCAGCCATATGGCGTGGCGGCCAGAGCGGGGGCTCCAGATCCTGGTCGTGGACAAGGCCGATTTCAGCAAGCGCCGGGTCTATGAATTGCCGGCCGCCTTCTATTTCCACACCGGTGACGCGTGGGAGGATGCCAACGGCACCATGCATTTCGACGTCTGCCTGAGCGACAGCCCGAAATTCGCCGCCAAGGGTGCGCATGACATCGTGCGTGGCCAATACGACCCCGCCGATGACGTCACGGCGGAACTTGCGCTGGTCAGCCTGCACGCCGATGGCAAGGCCGATGTGCACCGGACGGGCGCTTCCGCCGAGTTTCCTCAGACCGACCACCGCCTTCAGGGGCTGCGGCGCGACAAGGTCGTGCATGTGCATCTCGATGCGCCCGGCAGGCCAGGCGCACGTGCACTGGCGGTCACGGACTGGAAAACCGGCAAGCGGCAGGTCCATGATTTCGGCGCCGACGTCATTGTCGAAGAGGCGCTGTTCGTCGCCCGGCCTGGCGGAACGGAAGAGCTGGACGGCTGGCTGGTCGGGACCGTACTGGATCTTAAGGCGCGCAAGACGCAACTGCATGTCTTCGATGCGCGCCATATCGACGACGGCCCCGTCGCCGGCTGGCAGGGGCATCACGCCACGCCGTTGGGCTTTCATGGTACATTCGTTCAGGGATAAGGTAGGTGCGGTGGTGTATTATGGCCGCCGCAATATCCCGCCGACCACTGCCTTGTAGATCATGACGACGACCGCGATAAAGGCCACCTGCAGGACATCGCCAAGATAGAGCAGGCGGGGGTCGAAGCCGAAGGGCGGGCCGCTCGCCGCCGGGTGCTGCGCGT
>CAMLLA010000089.1 GCA_946480525.1 uncultured Asticcacaulis sp.
TCATGACTGTACTCCTGATAACTAATGACTCACCAAAACCCGGAGATTCAACTTTGTGTTGACCCCCTTCTTTATTTACGGACGCTAATTTCCGACGCCGGCCGGGGCCCTTGTCATGAAAAATTCGCACCGAACGGTAACCTTAAGCAAAGGTTTGCATGCATGGTTACCGTTAACGAAACCTTAACCACAAAATAAAAAAACCATCAAGACGAGAATCTGACTCGTTGCAAAAATTTGCGTGAGCTAAGGCCGTACGGGAATTCTGTTGCAGATTGGGCCACTCGCCCGCTCGAAACCGGGCGTCAGGACATTTCGCCCGTTCGTTGAATTATGCGCTTCGATTTCAGCAAAACATCAACGATATCATCGCGGGCGACCAGGGACAGCGCCTCGTCTATAGGGACGAAGCAGGCTTCGTCGGCGTCGTCGCCGGCGCAGGCAGCTCCGGAAACATAATGCGCGGCATAGTCGATCAACACATAATGGAATTCGGGCTCAAGGATTTCATAGACCTCGACCAGTCCGGCCACCCTTGCGGTCACACCCGTTTCTTCCAAAAGCTCACGCAGAGCCGCGGCCTCAAGCGTCTCGCCAAGCTCGACCTTTCCGCCGGGAATCGACCATTCGCCCAGGCGCGGCGCCCTGCCCCGTTTGATCAGGAGCACCTCTTCGCCGCGCCAGCACACGACGCCGACACAGGGGACGGGATACCGGCGCTGAGCGCCTTGATTAGGTTTTGTGGCTTGCAAAGGACGACTCGCTGATTTAACGCCACGTCACTGTTAATGGAGAGCCACCGGATGTCCACCGTCACCGCCTTTGCCGAAACGCCTGCCGTAGCAAGCGAAGTCATCGCGCAAATCAAGGCCGTCGTGGGCGATGCCGGCTGGAGCCAGGACGCGGGTCGCCTTGATCCGAAGCTGACGGAATGGCGCGGCAAGTGGAAGGGCCATACCCCCCTTCTCGTCCTGCCGAAGTCGACGGAAGAGGTCTCGAAGGTCGTCAAGATCTGTTACGACAATGGCGTGGCGATTACGCCCCAGGGCGGCAATACCGGGCTTGTGGGCGGCCAGATCCCGTTCGGTGAAATCCTCATCTCGCTGGAACGCATGAAGGCGATCCGCGACGTCGCCCCGACCGACGACACCATGGTGCTGGAAAGCGGCCTGACCCTGCTTGAGGCGCAACAGATCGCCGAAGGCGCCAACCGTTATTTCCCGCTGTCGCTGGCGGCCGAAGGCACGGCCACGGTCGGCGGCGTCATCTCGACCAATGCCGGCGGCACGGCCGTTCTGCGCTATGGCGTGACGCGCGACCTGGTCTCGGGCCTTGAAGTCGTCCTGCCGACCGGTGAAATCTTCAATGGCTTGAAGCGCCTGCGCAAGGACAATACCGGCTATGACTTGAAGCAGATGTTCATCGGCGCCGAAGGCACGCTGGGAATCATCACGGCCGCATCGCTAAAGCTGTTCCCGATCATGAATTCGCGCAGCGTCGCCATCGTCGGCTTCGAGACCGCGCAAAAAGCGATCGAGCTTCTGGTCCGCGCCAAGCAGGAAACGGGCGGCACGGTCGAGGCATTCGAGCTGATGGGCCGCTATGGCCTGTCCCTGGTCCTCAAGCACATCCCCGATACGCGTGAGCCGCTGTCGGCCGAATATCCGTGGTACGCCCTGATCGAAGTCGCCTCGGGCGATCCCGAAGGCGCGCAGGCGTCGATGGAGCGCCTGCTGGAAGCCGCCTTCGAAGAAGAGCTGGTTCTGGACGCCGCCATCGCTCAGAACGAAACGCAAGCCGCGGAATTCTGGCGTCTGCGCGAAGACCACTCCGCCGCCGAAAAGGCCGAAGGCGCCGCCTGGAAGCACGACGTGTCGGTGCCCCTGTCGCGCATGGCCGAATATATGGAAGAAGGCGACAAGGCGATCCAGGCGTTTCTGCCCGGCGCGCGTCTGGTGGCGTTCGGCCACGTCGGCGACGGCAATGTCCACTTCAACGTCATCCTGCCGCTGGGCATGGACCCAGCCGAATTCAACGCCATGCGCGACGCCGGCTCAAAGGTCGTCCACGACCTGGCTCATGCCTATGAAGGTTCGATCTCGGCGGAACACGGGCTTGGCCGCATGAAGACGCAGGAAGCCTTGCAGTACAAGGACCCGGTCGCCGTCGCCGCCATGCAGGCGGTGCGTCAGGCGCTCGATCCCAAGCGGATCATGAACCCGCACGTGCTGTTTTAGTACCGCCAATGAAGCCCGTAGGCAAATCCAGCAAGCTCGCCAACGTCCTCTACGACATCCGCGGTCCCATCATGGCCCGGGCCAAGCAGATGGAAGACGAAGGTCATAAGCTGATCAAGCTGAACATCGGCAACCTGGCGGCCTTCGGTTTCGATGCGCCGGAAGAAGTGCAGATCGACATGATCCGCAACCTGCCGAATTCGGCCGGCTATTCCGACAGCAAGGGCATATTCGCGGCGCGCAAGGCCATCATGCACTATACCCAGTCACAGGGCGTGCAGGGCGTAACGCTGGAAGACATCTACCTCGGCAATGGCGCGTCGGACCTGATCGCCATGGCGACCAATGCGCTGCTGGACGACGGCGATGAACTGCTGCTGCCGGCGCCCGACTATCCTTTGTGGACGGCGGTGGCCAGCCTGTCGGGCGGCAAGCCGGTGCATTACTTGTGCGATGAAAGCAAAGGCTGGATCCCCGACCTCAGCGACATCCGCGCCAAGATCACGCCGCGCACCAAGGGCATCGTCGTCATCAATCCGAACAACCCGACGGGCGTCGTCTATCCCGAAACCGTGCTGCTGGAACTGGTCGCCATTGCGCGTGAGCACAACCTGGTCCTGTTCGCCGATGAGGTCTACGACAAGGTCCTCTATGACGACGTCCGGCACACGGCGCTGGGCAGCCTGTCGACCGACGTCGTGACGCTCACTTTCAATTCGCTATCGAAGAGCTACCGCGCCTGCGGCTATCGCGCCGGCTGGATGGTGGTGTCGGGCGACAAAGCCTCTGCCAAAGACTATATCGAAGGCCTGGACATGCTGGCCAATATGAAGCTGTGCGCCAATGTGCCCGGCCAGTGGGCGATCCAGACGGCGCTTGGCGGCTATCAGAGCATCAACGACCTGGTGCGCGAAGGCGGCCGCCTGCGTCAGCAGCGCGACTTGGCCTATGAGCTGATCACCGCCATTCCGGGCGTCACCTGCGTCAAGCCGCAGGCTGCGCTATACATGTTCCCGCGCCTCGATCCGGAGGTCTATCCGATAAAGGACGACCGCCAGTTCTTCCTGGAACTGCTGGAAGCCACCAAGGTCATGCTGGTCCAGGGCACGGGCTTCAACTGGCCGTCGCCGGACCACTTCCGCATCGTCTTCCTGCCGCACGAGCCTGACCTGCGCGAAGCCATCGGCCGCGTGGCGAAGTTCCTGGCGGATTACCGGGCGAAGAAGGCGGCGTGAGCGGCAAGCCTGACACAAAAGTGGATGTCCGAAAGCCTGACCCGGAAATGCTGCCTCATGCGTCTTTCATGCAGTCTCGCCGCCGCGCCTGAATGCAGATCATTGGTATTCGTCAGCCGCCAGTGATTAAAGCCGCGAGTAGTTTTTTCGCACCATTCAACGGTTCCCAGGGGAGCTTTCTTCTTCTCACCCGAAGGCCCTCACGAAGGGCCATCTGAATAGTCAGAAAATAAGACCCAACAGGTTCAGCGCCGGTGGGCGGTAGGTCAGCCCCCTCGCCCTACACTATATCAGGACGATCTCCATAATGGCAGCGCAGGGCGGTCTTCTGTCGGCCCCGACCTTGTTGCCGCCCGCCCCTACTCACCAAGCCAACCGACCGGCGCATTCGGCCACAGAAATCCCTTTAGCGCTCACAAACTTCCGGCGGGCTCAAGGTGGCCCTGACGGCCATCGCGGCCGGCTGCCGTGCGCTGGGCGCCCAAGGTCTGGGTAATTCGCCCGGCCGTGTTGAGCAGTTCAGAGCGGCAGGCGGTCAGATCGGCGCTTTCTTCATGATGCAGGTAAAGCAGGGAAAGCGCGAACATCCGGTTCGCCCCATCCGACACGGGGCTGGAGATTTCGGTCACGCTTCGCATATGCCGGTGCACGCGTTCCGCCTGGCCCGAGACGGCGGCTTGTCCCGCGTCCGCAACGAAGGCGGCAAGGCCGTCTTCGCCTCCCGCGTCATTGACGCTGTGCCACCACGTCTCCTTGCGGGCGTCGGACCATAAACCATAGTGGATCTGGCCTGCGGCGGTTTCGATAATCGGCTGGCGCATACCGGCGCGGACATCGAGGGCAAAGGCGCCGGCTGACGGTTGCGCGGTGATGGCGACGACATGGGCATCGTCCGCGACGGTCAGGTAGCAGGCGTGCCCGGTTATCGCACTGAGGCGTTCCATGTCCGGCTCGGCAACCGCCAGCACGTTCTGCAGCTCGGGACGGTCCAGCGCCAGATGGAAGGCCTTGGACGTCGCCACGATGCCCCAGTTGTCAAACTGGATATAGCCGCGGTCGCACAGGACCATGACCATGCGGTACAGTTCCGGTGTGGTGCGGCCCAGTTGCTGCGCCAGCTGGCTCATCGACACAGGCGCCGGGTTTGCGGCCAGGTGCTCAAGGACATCAAGCCCCTTCTCAAGGGCGGGTGCGGTGTAGCTCGACAGTTTTCCACCCTCCGCGACAGTGGCTCGGGACCGATGCGGCCCTGGCGGCCGCGTCTTTTATGTCCGGATTATACCTTCAGCGGGATGCCTCACCTAACTGTCTGACAAATTGAAAGAATAGGGCGACTCACCGTGTACGGCGTCCGCAAATCTGTTCGGTATGTCCGAATACGAACGCTTTCCTGTACGGCAATGACACCGAAGATCGCCTCGGTCACGGCCTCATATGAATGCCGCGCCACACCTGCCGCAAATCATATGTAATACATATATCTTGACTCTCCTGCCCGTTACGCTCGATAAAACCGCCTGAGGCTCAGAGACAAAAACACCGGAGCACAGGGACAGGAACATGGTGGCACTTACGGGTTCGGCACAGGCAGGCGGCGGGTCAGGCCCCTCCCCCTATCGCTTCAATCTTGGCTATATCTGGATGATTTCCAGTGTCGCGGCTCTGGGCGGGTTGCTGTTCGGCTACGACTGGGTCGTGGTCGGCGGCGCCAAGCCGTTCTATGAAGCCTGGTTCGGCCTGACTTCGGAAACCCTGATCGGCTGGGCCAACAGCTGCGCGCTGCTGGGCTGCCTGGCCGGATCGATCCTGGCCGGGATGTTGTCGGACCGTTTCGGACGAAAGCCTTTGTTGATCCTGTCGGCCTTTCTGTTCGGGTCGTCGTCGATCCTGACCGGGTGGGCGACGTCGTTCGACCTGTTCATCGCCTGGCGGATCCTGGGCGGGGTCGCCATCGGCATGGCGTCCAACGTCTCTCCGACCTATATCGCCGAGGTCAGCCCGCCGGCGTGGCGTGGCCGGCTGGTGACGCTCAACCAGTTGATGCTGGTCATCGGCATTCTGGCGGCGCAGGTCATCAACCTGCTGATTGCAAGCATGGACGCCGGCACCGACGGTGCGACCCTGGAAACATTGAAAGCGTCGTGGGTCGGGCAATCCGGCTGGCGCTGGATGTTTACCGCCGTCGCCGTGCCGTCGCTGATCTTTCTCGTCTGCGCCTTCATGGTGCCGGAAAGTCCGCGGTGGCTGATAAAGGCGGGCAAGCGCGATCGGGCGCTGAAGGTCCTCACGCGTATCGGCGGCCCGGACTATGCCGGAGCGCAAATCGCCGAGGCCGCCGTCACCGACGACCCACGCCCTGTGGGCCAGTGGCGTGAGCTCCTGCGTCCGGCCATGTTCGGGGTGCTGATGACCGGCATCGGCCTGGCCGTGCTTCAGCAATGGAGCGGCACCAATGTCATCTTCAACTATGCCGAAGAAATCTATCGCGGCGCGGGCTACGACCTTTCCGGCATCATGTTCAACATCGTCATCACCGGTGCAATCAACCTCGCCTTCACGATACTGGCGACGGTATTCGTCGACCGCGTCGGTCGGCGCGCCCTGATGCTGTGGGGCGCGGGCGGCATGGCCGTGATCCACGCCTGCCTGGGCGCGGCCTTCTTCATGGGCGTTACCGGCGTCGCCGTGCTGGGCCTGACGCTCGCCATCATCGCCCTTTATGCCATGTCGCTGGCACCGATCACCTGGGTGCTGTTGTCGGAAATCTTCCCGACGCGGCTAAGGGGGCTGGCCATGTCGATCTCCGTGTCGGCGCTGTGGATCGCCTGCTTCGGCGTCACCTTCACCTTCCCGATCATGAACAAGGCGCTGGGCGCCGCTGGCACATTCTGGTGTTATGGCGTCGTCTGCCTGGTCGGCTTTCTGGTCATTCGCAAGTTCGTGCCTGAAACCAAGGGCAAGTCGCTCGAAGACATCGAACGCCAGTTGGGCGTTCAGCAAACCGGTCAAGACTAGACATGCGCCATACCCTCTTCGCCTCCGTCTTCGCCCTCAGCCTGGCCGGCGTGCCGGCATTTGCCGAGATCCTCACGCTCGACGCTCGTCAGGCGCCGCCTGCGCCCCGCCATGGCCTGCTCAAGATGGGCAGCGCCACGGCGCCCGATGGCCGAACATTGCTTGCCAACGACCAGTATCTGACCATCGGCGGCAAGCCGGTCCTGCCGGTCATGGGCGAGTTCCACTATACGCGCTTTCCCAACGCCTACTGGGAGGAGCAACTGCTCAAGATGAAGGCGGCCGGAGTCAATGTCGTCGCCACCTACGTCATCTGGCAGCACCACGAAGAAAAGCCGGGCCAGTTCGACTGGAGCGGCGACCGCGACCTGCACCGCTTTATCGAGCTGGCGCATAAACACGGCCTGATGGTTTATCTGCGCCCCGGTCCGTGGGCCCACGCCGAGGTCCGTTTCGGCGGGATTCCCGACTGGGTGGTGGACAGCGTACCGACGCGCAGCAACGACCCCGTCTATCTCTCCTACGTCGACGCCTTCTACAAACAGGTCTTCGCCCAGACGAAGGGCCTGTTATGGAAGGACGGCGGCCCCGTCATCGGCTTCCAGCTGGAGAACGAATATAATCGCACCGGGCCGTTGCAGGGCCGCGATCATATCGCAAAGCTGAAGGAGATGGCGATCGCCGATGGCTTCGACGTGCCGCTCTACTCGTCGACCGGCTGGGACAATGCCGTATTTCCGCGCGGTGAGGTCATCCCCGTCTTCGGCTCCTATGTCGATGAGCCGTGGTCGGCGTCGAACACCATCCTGCCGCCCAAGACGAGCTATCTCTTCCAGTTCGGCGTGCGCAACGAACAGGGGCTGGGTGCGCAAGGGCGGACTTCGACCCAGGACGACGGAGCGCGCGACAGCGATATCACGCCCTTCTTCGGGGCTGAGTACGGCGGCGGCGTCCCGCCCATGTATCGGCGCCGCCCCCTGATCGCGCCCGAAGACATTTCCGACATGGTGATCACCAAGCTGGGGTCGGGCGTCAACCTCTTGGGCTACTACATGTTCCAGGGCGGGCAGAACCCGGCGGGCCTGCCGTCACGCGACGAAAGCATGGCCATCGGCGGCTATAACGATGTGCCGAAACTGGGCTACGACTTCCAGGCGCCGCTGGGGCAATACGGCTATGCCCAGCCCGTGCTCGATAAACTGAAGCCCATACATAGCTTCATCCAGGGTTTCGGTGACCGCCTGGCGCCAATGGCGGTCTATGCGCCTGCCATCACGCCTGCCGACGCCAGGGATCTCAAGACCCTGCGCTGGGCATTTCGCGGCAATGGCCGGTCGGGCTTCGTATTCGTCAACAACCATGTCCGCCAATACGAAACACCGGAGCACACCGATACACAGTTCCAGGTCAGCCTGACCGGTGAGACTGTGACCTTCCCGGCGGTCACGGTCGCGGAGGGCGATGCCTTCATCTGGCCCGTGCGTTTCGACCTGTCGGGTGTGTCCCTGACCTATGCGACCGCGCAACCGGTGACACGGATCAATGACGGCCACGGCGACCTCTACGTCTTTGCCACGACAGGAAAGATCGCGCCGCGTTTTGTCTTTGACGCCGATCAGGCGAAAACGGTCAAGGGGGCAAGGCGCGAAGTCCGGAGAAACGCGGTCGAGGTTACGCCGCGCCTGAGCCAGATCACCACGATCACCAGCGCATCGGGCAAGGCCGCGCGCATCCTGTTGATCACCATGGACCAGGCCGAGGACCTGACCTTGCTCGCCTTTCAGGGCCGCGAGCATCTGGTGCTCAGCGATGCGCACGTCTTTACCAGCCCCGACGGCGGTATCGAACTGCGCCAGACACAACCTGACTTTACCGTGGCCTTCTATCCGAAACCGGCCAAACTCGACGGCAACGTAAAACTTGCATCCAGCAAGTCAGATGCAGTCTTCCAGCGCTATACGGCGTCCGCACCTGCCGTCGCGCCCGAGGCGGACGTCAAAATCCTGCGGCCCGCCGGCAAGGCCCCGCCGCTCAAACTGACCGGGCCGCGCAATACGCCGCTGATCCCCACGCCGGAAAGCTTCGGCGCCTCGGCGGCCTGGACCATCGCCCTCCCGGCCAATGTGCTGGACCAGGTGGCCGACATGTACCTGGACATCCCCTACGAAGGCGATGTAGCGCGGCTGTTCTCGGGCCCAGAGATGCTCGACGACAGCTATTACGATGGCCGCGTCTGGCGCATCGGCCTCAAGCGCTACGCCGGGAAACTCAACAAGCCCCTGACCGTCCAGATCATGCCGCTGCGCCAGGACTCGCCGGTCTATTTCGACGCCTCGGTCAAGCCGTCCTTCGAAGATGGACAGGTGGCGCGTCTGGGTGACATCAGGCTCGTTCCCGAATACCGGCTGGTCGTAAAATGACAATCTTACAGCGGCGCACGCGCCGATCGACATCACATGGAATAAGTAAACAACGTGACCTCTCCTATCGCCAAGATCGAAACCTTCCCCGTCCCGCCGCGATGGCTGTTTGTCCGTGTCGAGCTTGAGGACGGCCGCGTCGGCTGGGGCGAAGCCTCGCTGGAAGGTCATAGCGAAGCCGTTGCAGGCGCGTTCGCATCGTTACGCGACCGCTTTGTCGGCACCGATCCCGAACGCATCGAAGATGCCTGGCAGACCGCCTACCGCCTGGGCTTCTATCGTGGTGGACCTGTGCTGATGTCGGCGCTCTCGGGGCTGGACCAGGCGCTGTGGGACCTGAAAGGCAGGGCGTTGGGCGTGCCCGTATGGCAGCTTCTGGGCGGCAAGGTGCGCGATCGCGTGCCCGTCTATGCCTGGATCGGCGGCGATCGCCCCGGTGACGTTGCCGAAGCCGCGCGGGTTCGCAAGGCCCAGGGTTTTACCTGCGTGAAAATGAACGGCACCGAGGAGATGGGATGGCTCGACAGCCCGCGTTCGCTCGACGCTACCCTGACGCGCCTTGAGGCGGTCAAAAACGAAGGCATGGACGCCGGCATCGACTTCCACGGCCGCGTCCACAAGCCGATGGCCAAGCAGTTGGCGCGCGCGCTGGAACCACTGCGCCCCCTGTTCATCGAAGAGCCGCTGCTGAGCGAACATCCCGAAGCCATCGCGCAACTGTCGACGCTGACCACCATCCCCATTGCCCTGGGTGAGCGTCTCTACAGCCGCTGGGACATCAAGCCGTTTCTTGAGGCCGCGTCGGTCGACATCCTGCAACCCGACCTTAGCCACGCCGGCGGCATTTCCGAAGTCCGCCGCATGGCCGCCATGGCCGAAGCCTATGACGTCGCCATCGCCCCGCACTGTCCGCTGGGGCCGATTGCCCTTGCCGCCTGCATGCAACTGGCCCTGGCGACGCCCAACTTCGTCATTCAGGAAATGTCGCTCGGCATTCATTACAATACCGGCGGACATGATCTGCTCACCTATATGCACAACCCCGAAGTCTTCGACGTGCGGGACGGCATGGTGACGGCACTGTCCGGGCCAGGCCTGGGCGTCGAAATCGACGAAGAGAAGGTCCGCCGCCTCAGCCGTGATTGCCCGCCGTGGCGCAACCCCGTGTGGCGTGGGCCGGACGGATTTTTGAGGGAATGGTGATGCGATTTCGCGGAAAAGCCTTTGCGGTCACCGGCGCGGCCAGCGGCATCGGCCTCGCCGTTGCAGAGCGGCTGGCTGGTGATGGAGCCAAACTGGCGCTGATCGACCGCAATGCCGATGCCCTTGCGGCCGTCGCCGGGTCACTGGACGCCTTGCCCCTGCCCTGCGATGTCGCCGACGAGGCCGCGCTGAAAGGCGCGTATGACGTGGCGCTCGCCCGGTTCGGCTATATCGACGGGCTGGTCAATGTCGCGGGCGCCATGATCTATAAAGGACTGGAGGCGTTGACGGGTGACGACTGGCACCGGTTGATGGCCATAAATTTCTACGCCGCCGCCAACCTGACCCAGCGGGCCTTCGCCACCATGACGCAAGGCGGCAGCCTGGTCTATGTCGGCAGCATCCACACGGTTCAGACCTCGGCCCTGGTCGGCCCATATGCAGCAGCAAAGGCCGCCCTGTCGTCGCTGGCGCGCACGGCCTCGATCGAAGGCAAGGCGTCAGGCATCCGCGCCAATACCGTCATGCCAGGCGCCATCGACACGCCTTTGCTGCGCGACAGCCCCAATATCAAATCCGGCGTCGAAGTCCTCGATCCCGCGGATATCGGCCAGCCTGAAGACGTGGCCGCCGCCGTCGCATTCCTGCTCAGCGACGAGGCGCGGTTTGTCACCGGCACATCGATGGTGGTCGACGGCGGCCGGCTGGCCAGGCTTTAAAGCGATATGCCAAAACGCATGCAGAGGTTTTGGGCATATCGCTCCGGCACCGGCGCAAAAAAGCCAGCTGGTCACGAATAAGGACTGCGCCATTGGCGCGCCCCTCATATTCGCAACAGACTCACCATCAGGTGAAATACAGATCGTCCCGGGTGACCGTTGCTCCGCCGCTGATCGAGGCCAGATCAACGGCCGCCCCCGCCCCCGTACCATCGGCGTCCCAATAGAGGTGTCCCGTCATCGTGTCCCAGATGAACTGGGCCGCACTTTCCGTTGCTACAGTGCCCGTCGTGAATTCGGATGCGGACAGAACGTACCCCGCCGCAAATCCAAAATCACTGCCTTTGAACACCAGCCGGTCGACGCCATGGCCAAAGTCGGTAACGACATCCGTGCCGTTCGTCCCCGATGACAGGAAAACGAAGTCGTCCGCCCCCGCGCCGCCGGTCAGGCTGTCATTGCCCTGACCGCCCTTGAGTGTGTCGTTCCCATTGCCGCCGGTAAGCGTGTCGTTGTCGGCGTCACCGTCAATCTTGTCAGCGTTGGTTGTCCCAGTCAGCGTATTGGCGGACGCCGTTCCCCTGATCCACGACTCCGTCTCTATCTGCGCTCGGTTCCAGGTCGTGCCATCGGCAAATTCCAGGGTTTCGATGCCGTAATTGCTCGTCGTCGAATAGAACTGTTCGTCCAGCGTAATGGTCTGACCGGTTGCGTTGATGGTGATGACCGAGTTGGCGCCCGATTTGACGAGACTGATATCGGCGGCATTGAGGCCGGTCAGCTTCAGGACGTCGATATCAGTCGTGGAACCCGATTCATCATTGATGTAATCGTTGCCGTCGCCGATGGCGTAAACATAGGTGTCGCTGCCGCTGCCGGCATTGAAGCGGTCATTGCCGAGCCCGCCGGCGAAGATATTGCCGCCGGCACCCGCCAACGTGTCATTGCCCGTCGTTCCGCGCACCCACGACGCTGCCTTGATCTGGTCGCGGTTCCAGCTTGTCCCGTCGGCGAACTCCACGGTTTCGATGCCGTAATTGCTCGTCGTCGAATAGAACTGCTCGTCCAGCGTGATGATGTGACCGGTCGCATTGACCGTCACAAAGCCTTGAGCGCCCGAGCGGCTGAAGGTCACGTCTGAGCTGTTCAGATTGGTAAACTTCAGCACATCGACAGTGGCAGCCGTACTGGCATTGTCGTTGATATAGTCGCTGCCATCTCCACTGGCGTAAACGAAGGTGTCGCTGCCTTCGTTCGTGCTAAAATTGTCGTTGCCGAGGCCACCGACGAATGTGACGCCGCTGACGCCGCTGAAGCTGTCATTGCCCGCCGTTCCGCGCACCCACGACGCTGCCTTGATCTGGTCGCGGTTCCAGCTTGTCCCG
>CAMLLA010000090.1 GCA_946480525.1 uncultured Asticcacaulis sp.
CAGGCCATGATCATGCTGCATCCGGTCATGCCCTTCCTGACCGAAGAGTTGTGGCAGCAGACGGGCGCGGACGGCATGCTGATGACGGCATTCTGGCCGGCATTCGATGCTTCAACCGTTGATGCGGCCGCAGACGAAGAGATCAATTGGCTGATCGATATGATTAGCGAAATCAGATCGATACGTTCGGAAATGAATGTGCCGGGTTCGGCGCGCGTGCCGCTGAGCCTGCTCGGCGCCTCTGACGTCACGCGTCAGCGCCTCGCCGCCCACGAAGACCTGATCCTGTTCCTGGGACGCGTCTCGGACGTCAAGGTGTCGGACGGTGCCCCTGCCGGCTCAGTACCATTCGTGGCCGGCGAAGCGACGGCGCACCTGGCCATTGCCGAGTTCATCGACATCAAGGCCGAGGAAGTGCGCCTGACCAAGGGCATCGCTGATTTCGACAAGACGATCGATGGCGTCCGGCGCAAGCTCGATAATCCGGAGTTCGTCCGCAAGGCGCCGGAAGAGGTTATCGAGGAAAATCGCGAACGTCTGTCCGAGGCCGAGAACGGCAAGGCAAAACTGGCGACCGCACTGGAACGGCTCAAATCCGTCCAGTAAGGACCGCCGCTACCGCTTCACGCATCGCCAGTCCTGGCTGTGCCACCCAGGTCCTGACTTTATGACGCCTTTGGCGCAGGGTCAGGACCGAGGCAGCGAACAGGATACCCGTGCAGAGCAGCAAGGCATGCGGGATGGTACTCAGGATTTGTATGCCGATAATGCCAATGAGGAATTCGGCCGCCATTCCACCGACGAACAGCCAGCTTAGGACGACAAAGCCCTGTTGGCTCAAACGCTGCGAGATCATGACGACAAGCGCAATGGCAGGATACAGCAGATAAAAGTCGAAATTGTATTCGAACAGACGCGGGTTGATGATCTGTGCGATACCCAGGCCCAGGGTGACACGGTCTTCCGCGCCTAGTTTATTGCCTTCGGAGACAATGAGGCCGGCTGCGACAACTCCGGTAGCGAAGACCAGATAGAGCGCATAGCCAAGGGGAGCAGTCTCGTTCAAGCCCAGGGACGAAAAGGCCAGGAACAGGCCGCGTCCGGGTTGCTCATCAAGAACGATCCGCGACAAAAAAGCGCGCCATTCGTCCATGAGCGGCTGGGCTGTCGCAATCATCGCGGCAAAGGCGATAATGCCCACCGTCATCGCCAGGCTAAACGTGATCAACCGGCGCCGCCAAGGCCGATCTTCGAACAGGAGCACAATCAGCGCCGTGAGGAAAAACGGTTTGACCAAGGCGGCAAGGATTACGATGGCGATGTATAACCAGCGGATGCGTCGGATGAGCAGGGAGGCTCCGATGATCGCAGCTTGCAGTATCGCTCCGACGTTGCCGGTGGTGATCGGACTGCCGCGGATAGCCATGAGGCTTACGAGACGAATATGAATGGGGACGCCGGGCATTGGACGTAACAACGCATACCAGATCAGTGACACGACGGAGATGCCAAGCACCGGCACTATGCTCCAGTGCAGCTCCCAGGCGCCAAATTTCCCGACCAGTGGTGAGAATAGCTCCGCAACCTGCGGCGCGTAAACGTAGGCGGCCGCATTCAAGCCCTGACAATCGGCTGGCAGGACATATGGGGACTGACCGTTCGCCACGCGCCATGCCCCGCAAATTACGGCGTCAAAGTCTCCTAACCACCAGCCACCTCTGCCAAACCGGCTTGTAAGAGCACTGATCGTGGGTTCAAACGCGAAAAGAATAAGGAGGCCCAGGAACCAGCGCTTCTGTGTCTGGATACGGAGCCAGGTGACGGCATTCATTTTGTCCTCCGGCCGTAGCCGCGTCGGCCATTGAACTTAGGTTGCGGTAGCGGTCAACCCCTGCGCTGCGTAATTCTCATTTTGTCATCAGCGGCGTTTTTTTGCCGCATTCCTTTGACCTTGTAATGGCGTGCTTTACTGATTATGGGAACGGTTCGCCCGAGACCAAACCTGGCCGGGCTGGGGATAAGCCGGGCTGTGGGCATGTATGCTTTGGCCTGGGCCGGCATCTATAATTTGGCCCTGGCCGGGCCTGGGTTCGATTTGGGAGTGGTTTTTGAGCGACGTTGGACAACGCCCTGCGCCTGATCTCAGCCTGGTTATCTGTACATTGAACGAAGGCGCGGCCATCCGGTCGGTCATCGACGAAATCTGCACGACCCTGCAAGGAATCAGTCACGAGATCATCGTGGTCGACGACAACTCGACCGACCAGACCCATTCCGAAGTGCTGGACGTTGCGAAATCGCGCCCTAACGTCCGCCTGCACGTCCGCTATGATGAGCGCGGTCTGTCTTCTGCCGCCATCAAGGGCTGGGATATCGCTCACGGACGCTATCTTGGCGTTATGGACGGGGACGGCCAGCATGATCCGCAGGCGATTCGCGCTTTGGCGGAGATGATTTTGAAGGGTGACAAGGACCTGGTTTGCGTATCCCGCTATATCGGCGGTGCCGATACGGGCTTAAGCTGGTTCCGCGACCTTGGATCCAAGGCCGCAACAGCGGTCACGGGCATGGTGCTCAAGGTGCCGCTCACCGATCCGATGAGCGGTTGCTTCATGATGACGCGCGAGTACTACATGTCAGCCCGGCCCAAACTGACCGGCGTCGGCTTCAAGATTCTGGTCGACGTCGCCGCGTCATCGAACATCAAGCCACGCTTCGGTGAAATCAAGGCGGCGCTGCGCCAGCGCCAGGGCGGCACGTCCAAGCTTGATATCCGCGTTGTGCTTGATCTGGGCGCATTGCTGGTCGAAAAGGCGACCAAGGGCTTCCTGCCGGCGCGGTTTGTGCTTTTCGGCGGTGTCGGCGTCACTGGGGTATTCATCTATATGGCGGTGCTGGTGCTCAGCCATGAATTCCTGCGCGTCGGCGGGGAACTGCCGGTTTATCGCTATACCGTCTATTGGGACGACATCACCAATTACGGTCTGGCCATCTGGCTGTCGATGACGTGGAACTTCTTCATCAACAACTCGATCACCTTCCGCGACAAACGCTTGAAGGGCTGGGCCATGATCCGCGGCCTGTTCGGGTTTTATTTCGCCTGTGGCGTCGGCGCGATCCTAAGCCTTGGGCTGTCGATCCTTATGAAGCAGTATCTGGGTGTGCACTGGTTCGTGTCAGGTGTGTCGGCAGCCTTGCTGAGCGGCGTGTGGAATTACTGGGCATCGACCGTGCTGTCGTGGCGGCAGAAGAAGCCCGCCAAAAAGACGTAAAAAAACACCTGAGGCCGGGGTATGCCTCAGGTGTCAAGACCTCCAACAGGCGATACGCCGAACTTCGTTTCGCCGTATCGCTCTGAAACTGATAGCTCGAACTTACCAGTTATCGCGACGGTCGCGACGATCGTAACGGTCGTCATAGCGATCGTGACGGCGGTCATAGCGGTCGTCGTAACGGTCACGGCGACGGTCGTAACGATCATCGCGGCGATCGTAGCGATCGTCATAGCGATCGTAACGACGGTCGTCATAGGCATAGTTATAGCGGCACTTGGTGTTGTTCTTGCCGATTTCGGCACCTATGGCGGCACCGGCAATGGCGCCGATTACGGTGCCCGTGCCTTTATTGCGACGGTTCGATGCGCTGTTCCCGACAGCCGCGCCGGCGACGGCTCCAACCACAGCGCCGGTCGTTGCGTTGTCGCTGCGGCGCTCACGGCAGCTTTCTGCCGATGCAGCGGCAGGGATCATGGCGGCCAGAAGCGTGACCGACAATGCGGCGGCGGTGGCGATCTTCACTTTGGTTGTCAGTGTACGCATGGCACGTCTCCTCAAAATTTTGGTCCCGGCCGCGGCAGTGCTGTGCTCGGCGTCTGATATGACTTTAGATAACCGAATATGAACGACACTTGATAAGTTCGTTCATATTCGTTCAGGAAACTCACCAGTTACGCCGTGGCCAGCGGTACTCATAGGCGGTGCGCCTATCAAGCCTTTGGCGATCGCTATAGTCGTAGGCGCTGTAGTCATAAAGCTTGGGCCGGGTATGCCAGCGGCCATAGTAGTAGGCCTGGCTGCATCCGCAGCGATTCCAGTACCAGCGCGGCGGTGTGCGGACGACGCCGTCGCGCCAGCCTTCCTGTTCGCCGACGCGAGGATCGCGTGGCGGCGTGCCTTGATAGGGATAATACTCGCCCCTCAGATAATCGCGGGCGACCTGGTGGCCTGCTGGCGGCCGGTCGCCGGGATAGCGATAGCCTTCATCAAAAACCCGTTCATCTCCGGGATAACCATCAGGGCTATCGTCATAATAGTCCTGCGCCACCGCGGGGACAGCTGCGGCAATGACCAACATGGTGATCACCGGGGGAATCAACTTCGACAGGAACATTAGCCGTCTCCTTGTAAGCCCGCGCTGATGGCAGGGTGACAATGAACGCGCACGTGGATGATCGAACTGTCTGAGCTGTGGCTGTTTTCCGAAATGTAGAAAAGAGGCGGCTTTTCAAAAAAAATGGTAAACGCGAGCTTAATCGATCCAGCGCGTCCAGCGCGTGTGGCGATGGCGGCCCGGGCGGCTGTCAGCAGTGAGATAGTGATCGTTGCGGATATAAATGCGTTGAACAATACGGGTTGTCGTGCGCGGTGTTTCTTCGTGACGAGACGTTTCGTTATAGGTTGCGTAATGCCCCGTGCGAACCTCATCGACATAGGGCGCGTGCCACTTGCGCGGTTCGGCGCGATAGACAGTCACTTCGCGTTCAACGACCGGCTGGACGACTTTCACGATCTTGACCGACTTGCCGCAATCGCATGGCGCGGTGGCGACCTTGATCACCTTGGCCTTCGACTTGGCCTTGTGCACGACCGCGACGGTCTTGGCTTTCTTCGCCCTGGCCTTATGCACCTGGGTCTTGTGGACGACCTTGACCGGCTTGCAGTTGTCGGCGTTTGCGCCGGCCAGCGCGATTTGCGGCACGGATACCGCGCCCAGGGCCAGCACGGCGGCGGCGACGGCGCTAGATGATTTCAACGCGGACAGGGTCATGACGGTCTCCGTGGCACTTACGCCGGATCATAAGAAATCCAGGCGTTAACCATTTGCCGGATCACTGTCGGCGTCAAGACCGTACGCGCGGGAGGTTTAAAACGGTTGCATTTCGTCGCCCAAGGTTTAAGCGAGCGTCTCCGCAGGCGGAGGCGTAAAGGCGTGCAAGAGGTATTGATAGACAAGGTTGGCTTCCAGGGCGATGGCCTGACCCGCGAAGGGCTGGTTGTGCCCCTGACCCTGCCGGGCGAGCGCGTCACGGTGAAGCCGGGCAAGGATCGGATTGACCTGGTTGAGGTCCTGGAGGCCAGCCAAGACCGAGTAGCGCCGCCATGCCGGCACTTCTCTGCCTGTGGGGGTTGCGTTTTGCAGCATTGGGACATGGCCGCCTACAGCGCCTGGAAACACGAGGTTGTCGAGGCCCAGTTGCGCAGAGCCGGCTTTGATATCGAGGTCGCGCCGATATTGACCACGCCGTCTGCCAGCCGCCGCCGCGTCGGCCTGCACGCACGCAAGGCCGGAAAGTCGGTCGAGGTCGGCTATAAGATGCGCCGGTCATGGTCGCTGGTACCGATAAGTGAATGCCCGATCGCCGAGCCGGCCATCGTTCGCGCCCTGCCGTATTTTCGTCAGTTGGCTGCGCCCTTGTTCGAGCATCCGAAGTCGGCGCCGATCCTGCACATTACGTCGTCACGGACTGGCCTCGATATCGACATTTCCGGCGTCGAACGCACGCGCAGCGGTGGCCTGTCAGCCGATGCGCGCATGCAGATCGCCATGACGGCAGGCGAGGCGGACTTCGCCCGCGTCACCATGGGGGGCGAGATCCTTTATGAAGCGCGTAAAGCCCGCGTGGCATTCGGCAAGGCGGTGGTGAACCTGCCGGCGGGCTCCTTCCTGCAGGCCTCGGAAGCGTCCGAAGCCGACATGGTTCGGCTGGTGAAGGCAGGCGTCGAAGGCGCATCCAGGGTCGCCGACCTGTTCTGCGGCGTCGGCACCTTCACATTTCCGATGGCCGAAAACGCGGTCGTCCACGCCATCGATGGGGCAGGTGACGCGGTTGCAGCGCTGAAGTCGGCCATGGCCTCGGCGCCCGGTCTGAAAACCATCAATCCGGAAGTCCGGGACCTGTTCCGCCGGCCGCTGCTGGCGGAGGAAATGAAAGGTCTGGATGCCGTCGTTTTCGACCCGCCGCGCGCCGGCGCCGAAGCGCAGGCCTCTGAGATCGCCCGCTCGAAAGTTGCGCGTGTCGTGGCCGTAAGCTGCAACCCTCAAACCTTCGTGAGAGACGCGAAAATCCTTGCTGTTAACGGTTTTTCACTGGACAGCGTGACCCCGATAGATCAGTTTCTGTGGTCCAGCCACGTCGAACTGGTGGCCGTGTTTTCGCGTTAGAATTGCGCGGCATACAATAGAAAGTTGCGTCTTGATTTCCGTCGTCATCCCCACCCTCAATGCTGAAGATCATCTGGCGCGGACCTTGTCCTCGCTGGTTCCGGGTGTGGTTGAAGGGATCATCAAGGAAGTCGTCATCGTTGATGGCGGTTCGACAGACTCGACGCTGGAAATCGCCGAATCGACCGGCTGCCGTATCATTCAGGGCGATATCGCGCGCGGACTTCAGCTGTGGCAAGGCTGCCGGGCGGCGCGCGGCGAGTGGCTGTTGATTCTCCACTCCGATTCGCAACTCGGCGACGGCTGGATGGATGAAGTTCAGGCGCACGTTCGGACCTATCCGGCTCAAGCCGCCTATTTCCATCTGCGCTTTGACGAACCCTCACTGCTGGCCAAGCTGTGGGGCGAGGTCGTTGCCCTGCGCGCGCGCTGGCTGGCCTTGCCGAGCGGCGACCATGGCATGCTGTTGTCGCGGGCACTTTATGACTGCATCGGCGGCTATAAGGATCAGGTGGCGTTTGAGGACGTGGCTTTGGCGCTCGCCTTGGGGCGGGCGCGGCTGCGTCCCATGGCGGTGCCGTTAAGCACCAGCGCTTCGCGCTTCAAGCGGCGCGGCTGGGCGCTCGGCATCGTTGGCAGGGGCTTGAGAATCGGCCTCTATCTGCTCGGGTTTCCGCCGAAGCCGCCTGTCAGCAAAGCGGCATAAGATCTTAATTTACTTGCGAATTATTCTGTCCCAACCAGAGCGACTTCCGCCTCCGCGTCACGGGCATCCGCTGACGCGTCAATAATCCGGGCGTCGTTTGCGGCCTGTATCAGGCTCGGTGTTTCCTTGCCCATGATCTGGCGGTAGATCCAGTAGTTGGCGGCAACTTCTTCGATATATTGCCGTGTCTGGGCGACCGGTATCGATTCCATGACCAGCAGTGAATCGTAGTCGTTACCCAGCGAATCCATCGCGTCCTTCACGGGACCCGGGCCGGCATTATAGGCGGCGATGGTCCGCAGCAGGTCGCCTTCGGTCGCCTTGGTGTCCATCAGGCGCTGGATATATTTCTGGCCGACACGCAGGTTCGTCTCGGCCTTCAGAAGCTGGTTCGGCTTCTTCGTGAAGCTGTTGTCGCCTTCGACCAAGGCCGCGGTACCAGGCATGATCTGCATCAAGCCATAGGCGCCGGCATAGGATTTGGCGGCCGCGTTGAACTTGCTTTCCTTGCGCGCGAAGGCAAAGACGAGGGCTCGGTCGACCTTGGCATTGCTAAGCGCGTAATCGGGGATCGGATAAAGATCAGCGTTGAACAGACGGTCGGTGGTTTTGAGTTGGCCGACCGGCACGTTGTACGATACGGCCAGAGCCATCCACTTCTGGCGCATGGTGTCGTCACTGGCCGTCTGCATGGCCGAGCGGACTTCGTCGCGCGCATCGTTCATGCGTCCCAGCTGGACCAGGGCGCTCATGCGCTGGGCCTGAGGATTGGTCTTGGCCCAGTCGCTCGAATTGCTGTTCAGGCTGGCGACCAGCGCCTTGTTGCTGTCCGCCTGGAAGGTGGGCGGCAGGCCCTTCTTGGCCAGGGTGATGGCCGGAGTAACGCCCAGGCGCGCCTCGGCCAGCAGACCGTAGAAGGTGAAAGGATAGGACGCGGCGATCTTGAAATAAGTGTCGGCGGTCGTGGCGTCGTTCATCTTGAGCGCGCAGCGCGCGGCCCAGTAAGCGCCGCTTGACTGGCTCCAGGCGTTGCGGCTGGGGTCGGTCGAGACGAACTTGAAATGGACCAGCGCCTGGTCGTAGCGCTTCAGGCGATAGCTGGCGAGGCCCGCGACCCAATGGTCGCCAATCGTTTTGCCGAGCGTTACAGCCTGTTCGAGCTGGCCGTTATTATAGGCGGAACGTGCCGATTTTACCGTCAGGTCCGAATCGACGGCATCGGTCATCGGCGCGCCCGGATTGAGGTCAGCGCGGATGGTCGGCGACAACGAACCGGTCGAGGCCAGTTGCACGCCCGCGCCGTCATTGTCCATGGCAGCCGCAGTCACGCCTGGCTTGCCCATCAGGGACGGGAAGGCGGGATCGGGGGCGCCGTCGGGCTTCTTGCGCTTGGCCAGGTTCCACACCTTCATGGCCATCGGCTGGTCGCCGTACTGGTTTACCCACGCGACGAGTTCGTCGTACGTGGCGGTATAGCCTCCGCTGAACAGCTTGCGGTATTCGGCGTGGCCGACCAGGCTTTTGTCGGTCACCTGGGCCAGGGTGGCTTCGGCCTCATCGTATTGACCGGCGTCGATCTGGCTGTAGGCCGTGCGATAAAGCGTTGCGTCCTCAGGCGACAAGACGGCCGGCGTGGCGCGGGCGTACGGTACCGGGCCAGAAGACAGGTTGACTGGAACAGTGGAGCGCGCCTCGTTGGCCAGCGCCGCCGCTAAGGTCAGCATGGCCTTGTCCGGCACGGGCTTGGGCTCGGGCTTTTCCTTCTTGCCCTTTTTCGACTTCTTCACGCTGCCATCGGCCAGCTTGGTCGTCTTGCCGTCGGCCTTGGCCTTCTTGTCGATATCCTTGCCGCCCTTGGCTGAGCTCCTTTTGCCTTTGGTGCTCTTGCTGTCGTCAGCATCCGCCAGTTTCGTCTTGCTGCTCTTCGACGAGGTCTTGGACTTGCTGCCCGACTTCGCCGGCTTGGCGTCGTCGTCATCTTCGCCGTCGGCGCTGGCGAGCTTGCTCTTCGTGGCCGATGCTTTGGTCTTGCTGTCCTTGGCGTTTTTCGAAGATCCCTTGCCCGACTTTTCGTCGGCTTCGGCAAGCTTCGTTTCGGTCTTGTCCTTTGAGCCGGCCTTGCCGTCGCTTTTAGAGCCGGTCTTCGACTTCGCGGTCGATGCCTCGGCAGTCCTGGTCGTCTTTTTTTCGCTGTCGGAGGTCTTCTTTTTGCCGTCGCCGTCCTTGGCGCTGGCGACCTCGGTTTTGGCGGATTTCGCCGATGAGGTCTTTTCAGTCTTTGCGCCGCTGCTCTTTGCCTCAGTCTTGGCCTTTGCAGCCGTCTTCGCGCTGCTGATCTTTGCGTCTGAGGTCTTGCTTTCGGCGGCGAGGGCAGGGCTGGTGGCGGTCAGGGCCAGGGCCAGAAGGCTTGCGCCGATCAGCGTAAGGGTTTTGCGTCCCTGTCGACCGGCTTGCGCGAGGAGGCGATGGTTTGCAGTCAAAATGTCCCCTCCTAGAGGCCTTTACACTACTGAAACTACGTCTTTGAACGTCATGACTTTAGCAAAGATTAATGCCGTGGCAACCGTGTTCGGCGCCTCAAGCGCATTGAAAACTTATTCGTGACAGGCCATCACGGACAACACACTTTATTGCCGTGCGGCATCACAACCGCTTGAGCGGCTCTAAAGTTCTGCTTTTCCAATAACTTGCAATATATCGCGCCACAATAAAGCCTTACAGGCGGGTTGGCGCAGGACGAAGGCCGGCGAGTAACTGGCCACCAGCGGGATATTGCTGCCATTTTCCGTATAGCTGACGATCCGGCCGCGCAGTTTCGACAACGGCTGGTCCAGGTTGAGCACGCTTGTCACGGCTGAGGCGCCCAGAAGCAGGATCGCTTTAGGGGCGGCGGTGCGGATCAGGGCATGGATGAAGGGCGCATTGAGTGCCTGGTCTTCGTCAGTCAGAGGGCGCCCACCGGCGGTTCGCCAGAAAACGCACGGCGCCAGCATGGTCCTGTCCGTCAGGCCGGCGGATTTCAGCGCTGCATCGATCAGAGTGCCGGGCTTGCCGGCAAACGCCTGGCCCGACGAATCTTCCTCCGTGTCGGGAATTTCTCCGATGATCAGAAGCTCGGGCTGTTCGGCGCCGCGAAAACGCACGATTTGCCGCCCGCCTTCATGGCGCATCGGCATCTGCTGAAAGCCTTCCAGCTCGGCGTACAGGGTATCCAGGGACCGTACGGCCCCGGCGCGCTGCTTCGCGTCGTGCAAGGCTGCGCCAATGTCAAGATTAGCAAGGCTTTGCGGACGCAGATTGTGCCCGGTGTGGCCACCTTGCTGCGGTGTCACGGGGAATTGCACAACTGCCGCTGGGATGCGCGGAATTTGCGTTTTGTTTTCCTGGAGAGTCCGATTAAGAGGTTCGGCTTCATACAGGTCGTCCAGCTCATGGTCCGCCAGAAAGCCGAGATAGCTTTCCATCTCTTTGCGGAGATCGTCGGGGAAGATCATGAAGCGAGGAACCTGACAAGGTACGGGCGAGGGGCCACTCATAGGCATTTCTTGCGCCCAGTTCAATGCAAAGAGGCGCGTATCGCCTCGACACGAGAGAGAAGAGCAGATCATGGCGGACACGTCCGGTCAGGATATCCAGCGCGATTCGATGGAATACGATGTAGTCATCGTCGGCGGCGGCCCCGCGGGGCTGTCGGCAGCAATCCGTCTCAAGCAACAGGCCGTAAAGGCCGGCGCCGAGATCACCGTCGCCGTGCTGGAAAAAGGCTCGGAAATCGGTGCACACATCCTGTCGGGCGCCGTTTTCGATCCGTCCGGTCTGAGTAAGCTCTTCCCCAACTGGAAGGAGATGGGCGCGCCTTTGGACACCCCCGTCACCGAAGACAAGTTCATCTATCTGGGACCTCAAGGCGCGCTCGATATCTCGTGGCTGCCCAAGCCAGCCTATATGGATAATCATGGCTGCTACGTCGGCAGTCTTGGCAATCTGTGCCGCTGGCTGGCCGAGCAGGCCGAAGGCCTGGGCGTCGAAATCTATCCCGGCATGGCCTGCTCCGAAGTGCTTTATGATGCTGATGGTGGCGTGGCCGGCGTCGTGGCAGGTGTCTTCGGCGTGGCGCGCGACGGCCACCATAAGCCCGACTACCAGCCGGGCCTGGAACTGCGCGCCAAGTACACCTTCTTTGCCGAAGGCGTGCGCGGCTCGCTGTCGGGCGAAGTCATCCGCAAGTTCGAGCTCGACGCCAATTGCGATGTTCAGAAATATGGTATTGGCATCAAGGAGTTTTGGAAGGTTCCTGCCAGGAATTTCAAACCGGGCCTGGTCCAGCACACGCTGGGTTGGCCGCTGGATGACAAGACGGGCGGCGGCTCCTTCATGTATCACTTCGGCGACCACTATGTGTCGATCGGCTATGTGGTCCACCTGAACTACAAGAACCCGTATCTGTCGCCCTTCGATGAGTTCCAGCGCTTCAAGACCCATCCGGTCGTGCGCGAGACGCTGGAAGGCGCGACGCGTGTGGCCTATGGCGCCCGTGCCATTAACGAAGGCGGCTATCAGTCGGTGCCGCGCCTGGTCTTCCCGGGTGGCGCGCTGATCGGCTGTTCTGCCGGCTTCGTCAACGTGCCGCGCATCAAGGGCAGTCATAACGCCATCAAGAGCGGCATTCTGGCGGCCGATGCGGCGTTCAAGGCTATCAATTCCGGCACGCCGCCGCGCGTCCTCGAAGCCTATCAAACGGCCTATGACCATTCCGACATCAAGAAGGAACTGCGCCTCGTCCGCAACGTCAAGCCGATCCTGACGCGTTTCGGCACGACGCTGGGCACGCTGATCGGCGGCGTCGAAATGACGGTGACCAATATTCTCGGTGGTTTCAGCCTGTTTACCGGCACCGGCACGCTCAAACACGGCAAGAACGATGCCCAGTCGATCCGGCCTGCGGCGGAATGCAAGCCGATCACCTATCCCAAATATGACGGCGT
>CAMLLA010000091.1 GCA_946480525.1 uncultured Asticcacaulis sp.
GCTATACTTTCGCTGGCGCCAAACCCGCGTAAACGGGGAAGGAAGATATTGAATCAGCTTACTTAATTCCTTCCCCGTTTACGGGGAAGGTGGCAGCGAGCCTTGGCGAAGCTGACGGAAGGGGGCCTTTCTTTCGCCTTGCTCAGCCCTTTACCGGACTATCATCCGGCTCATCACGCAAACGGTCCCACCAGCTGAACTTGAGCACCAGGGTACAGGCAACGGCGAGCCCCGCCGTCAGCCAGAACTTGTCCATCGCCTGAATGACCAGGAAGATGGCCGAGGCCGTAAGCGCGGTCTGCCAGACGATACCGATCAGCACATTGACCATGTCGATGGCAAAGTTGCGGTTAGGCTGAACCTCAGGCGCATCTTCGCGCACCGCCTTCAACACCGGACCCCAAAACCCCCACGGCCGCGTCTTGATGTAGAACTCCTTCAGCGTTGCCATATCGGTCGGCTTGGTGATCAAAGAGCCGACGACCGCGACCGCCAGACAGGCCAGGAACAGCCAAGGGAAGGCGGCAAGTCCGTCGATACCAGCACCCGTCACAGGATCCTTCCAGATCGCCATGCCCATGGCCGCAACGACGCCCAGGGCCATCGAGGCAGCATAACCTGTGCCGTTCAAGCGCCACCAGTACCATTTGACGACATTGGCGACCGTATAGCCACCATAGAGGCCGGTCGTGATCCAGGTAATGACTTCGTTGATCGAGTTCAGCTGCCAGCCGATAAAGGCGGCAATGACGGCAAACAGGAATGAGGTCAGGTAGCTCAGGCGCACCAGCGTCTTCTGGTCGGCATCGGGGCGGAAATACTTGCGGTAAATGTCGTTGACGACATAGGCCGGCGCTGCGTTCAGCGACGCCGAATAGGTTGCCATGAAGGCCGACAGCAGACCGGCCAGCGCGATACCCAGCAGCCCCGGCGGCATGAATTCGTGCACAACCCACGGCAGGATGGCGTCGAAGTCGCCCGAGAAGGGTTTGCCGGCGGCGACCGCGTCGGCCTGAAGCTGCGTCCAGTAGGGCCCGATGAAGACCAGGGCCAGGACGGCCATGCCTGCGATCATCAGGTAGCGCGGAAACAAAAGGACGAGATTAACGAAGCCCGAGATCTTGGCAGCTTCTGTCGGCGATTTGGCCGAGAGGAGGCGTTGCATGTCGTAGTTGGGCGCCGGCCCCGCCATGGCCTTGAAGAAGCCCTGGAAAATCATAAGCCCCATGAAGATCGCGAATAAAGAATGGCCTTCGTTCTCGATCGTCTTGATGGCCGAGGTCGCCACCACCTTGTTTTCAGACTTTGCGGCGTCCGCCACGCCCTGCCAGTCGAGCCCCAGCGTCCAGCCGAAGCCGATTTCGTTCCAGCTCGGCGGCACAGCGGCCCTCAGCATCTCCGGCGTCACCAGGGTCATGGCCATCCACGCAATGGCGATACAGACGATAAGCTTGATGAAGAATTGCAGGATCTCGGTCATGACGACCGAATACATGCCGCCCTTGACCGAATAGACCGTCGTTAGCCCAACGACGATCAGGCCATAGATCTTGTCGTTGATAAGCGGATCGGCCGAGAACTGCCACGGGCTGAACTCCGCCGCCAGCTTGCCGATGCCCAAAAAGCCAAAGGCCAGCATGCCGACGACCATGATCAGCGCGAAGACGACGTTGATCAGGTGCGAGGCCCGGGCCCCCAGCCCGTCGCCAAAGCGGAAGGTGATCCATTCGGCGCCGGTCAGCTTGCCCGAACGCCTGAGCCAGATGGCGAGAAACACCATCAGGAAGATCTGGTTGAACACCGGCCACAGCCACGGGATGAAGACCGACTTCAGGCCATAGACGACGAGTAACCCCACCATCCACATGGTGCCGCCGACGTCGAACATCCCCGATGCATTGGACAGGCCCAGCACCCACCAGGGCAGCTTGTTGCCAGCCAGGAAGTAGTTGGACAGGTTGCCCGAGGACAGCTTGGCCACCCAAAAGCCGAGCGCAATGGTCACCAGGATATAGCCGGCAACTATGGCCAGATCGATCGGCGCTAATCCAATAACTGGCTGCGTCATGTGCGTTTCCCCTCACCCGATCTGATGCCGGGTGCTTGTTGTTAACTTCGCGCCCGGCCCAGGCGTTCGTCAAGTTCGATCATGGCCCGGCCATTGTGGTACGGACATTTCCACTGTCCGGCGCTGACCTGGGGCGGACGGCCAGCAGTCTTGGCGTACCATGTCCATTCGTCATGGCCACCGGCGCCGAACTGCGCTTTCAGCACACGCCACAGCTTTTCCGTCGCATCGAGATAGGCGCGGTTGCGTGTCAGTTCCCAGGCATTGACGAAGCCGACCATGGCTTCGGCCTGTCCCCACCATTCGCCGGCGGGATCGAGGCGGCCGTTGAAATCCTGCTCGTAGGCGATGCTGCCATCCAGCATGACGCCGCCTTTCAGCGTCGCCTCGGCCAAGCCGATGACCAGAGGCTTGACCCGCGCCGTCAGCGCCGGTTCGCCAAGGACGATCGCCGCTTCCCACATCAACCAGCTGGCTTCGATGTCGTGGCCATAGCTGACAGCGTGGGTCCGGTCGGTCCAGTCGAGATCGTAGAACAGGCGCAGGTGATGGCTTTGGGGATCGACAAAGCGGTCAGCGAAGAGATCCAGCGCCCGATAGAGCGCCGCATGGCTCAGATCGTCGGGCGCGACATGATGCAAATGCGCATAGGCCTCGACGATATGGAGATGGGTGTTCATCGTCTTGGGCGCATCGACGTCCTTATCGGACAGGCGCGGATCGTCGAGAGGCAACCAGACGGCGCTCAGAGCCTCGATATAGCCGCCGTGGACCGGCTCCCAGAAGCGCTCCTCGATCTCACGCTGAAGCCGGCGCGCCATGGCCAGCGCAGCCGGATCATCGGTCACACGATAATATTCGGCAAAGGCGTAGACGCCGAAGGCCTGAGCATAGCCCTGCTTCTTGGCATCGATCACCTGACCTTTCGCATCAAGCAGCCAGTAGAGACCGCCATGGTCAGGATCGAGGAAGTGCCTGCGGATGTAGTTAGCCGTGCGATGGGCCAGCTCCAGTGCTTCGGACGAGTCGAGATAACTGGCCATGGCGCTGAAGAACCACAGCATCCGCGTATAGAGGATGACGGCGCGCGGCGCGTTCTTCACCGGCGTTCCGTCGGCGCCGACCTCACCCCAGAAGCCATCTTTGTCATCGGGCATGTGGGTCTGCCACCAGTTCAGGATGGCGCGCGCCTCCTGACGGGCCGCCTGCTGCAGGCTGACGACCAGGGTGTCGGCCATCAACCGGAACCTTTCGCAAACGCCTCGTTGCGGGCGATCAGGTCGATGCGCTGCTGGACGCAGGCGGCAGACGTCAACGGATCAGCCGGCGTGTTTCGGCAGTAGTCTATCAGCTGTGCGACGGTCGAGGTCGCCACATGCAGGCGCGTGTCGGACGAGGCGTAGTAGATGAAGACCTTGCCGTTATCCTCGATCCAGCCATTGGCGAAGGTAACGTTGGACACGTCGCCCACCCGCTCCTCACCTTCCGGGGCGATGAAGTGGCCGCCAGGGGCATGTGTCACGACCCACGGCTTATTCAGGTCGGTCATGAACATGTAGAGGGTGTAACGCAGGCCCGCGGCTGTATTGCGCACGCCGTGGGCAAGATGCAGCCAGCCATCTGCCGTCTTGATCGGCGCCGGGCCCTGGCCGTTCTTCACTTCCTTGATGGTGTGATAGGCCTTGTTGTCGACGATGGTTTCGCTGTCGATGACCGCGTTGGTCATGTCGTCGCACAGGCCCCAGCCGATGCCGCCGCCCGAACCGACGCTGATAAAGCCATCCTGCGGACGGGTATAGAGGGCGTACTTGCCGTCCCCATTCTTGTCTTTGATGAATTCCGGATGCAGCACGACATTGCGCTGCTGGCCGGAGTTGGTCTTCAGGTCCGGCAGCCGTTCCCACGTGACAAGGTCCTTCGTGCGGGCGATGCCGCACTGTGCGACCGCCGCCGACAAGTCGTTAGGCTGGGCCAGATCCTTGCGCTCGGTACAGAACAGGCCGTAAATCCAGCCGTCCTCATGCTGCGTCAGGCGCATGTCATAGACATTGGTATCAGGCTCTTCAGCTTGCGGCAAAACCACCGGACGCGGCCAGAAGCGGAAATTGTCGACGCCATTCGGGCTTTCGGCGATGGCGAAGAACGACTTGCGGTCATTGCCCTCGACGCGAACCACGACGATGTACTTGCCGTTCCAGAGCATGGCGCCGGCATTGAAGGTCGCGTTGACCCCCAGGCGTTCCATCATGAACGGGTTGGTTTCCGGGTTGAGATCGTAGCGCCATTCCAGCGGAACGTGGGCAGCGGTAACGACCGGGTTGCCATAGCGCCGGTATATGCCGTTGTCAGGGACGACAGGCACGTTCGGCTTTGCCAGCAGCGCGGCGTGTCCGGCCCTCAGGTCTGCCAGTCGATTAATGGCGTCGTAGCCCATACGTCGTCGTTCCCCGGCCAAACGGCACTTAAAACAATTTGATTTAATTAATCACTCTTTTGCAAGAGCGCATGGGATTTGTCAAGGCATCGCGCTGCCAGGGATGTCCCGGGCCGCGGCCCCGTCAGTCGAACAGGGTCGCCAGTCCGACGATTTCCAGGTCGCGCGCCTGGGTTTGGTAGACAGGAATGTCCGCCACGAAGTCTGTCAGACGGCCCTTGTCCGCATAGCGCTTACAGAAGACACCGCTGTCGAACAAATCCCCCAACAGATCCATCAGATCCCCGGTCAGGTAGATTCCGCCGCGCGCACCGAGCATGAGCGCCACATCCGACGCCATGGCCGCCAGCCAGCCCGTGCACATGGCGATGGCTTCGAGGGCGAGCGCATCGCCGATATTGGCCAGGGCAATGACTTCCTCGGGCGTATTGGCGAGGGTTTCGAGGCCATCGACCGTATTCAGGGCCTGGAACAGTTCGACCAGTCCCGTCATGGATATGACGAACTCACGCGCCACATGACCGTGTTTGCCCTTGAGCACCTGGTAAACCTGCCACTCGCGCTCCGTGGTAACCGGCAGGTCAGAGTGTCCGCCCTCACAGGGAATGGCGGCATAATTGCCGGTCCCGTCCGGCGCCAGCGCGGCCAGGCCCAGGCCATGGTGCGGACCGAGAACCGCCATGACCTGCTCTTCCAGTGGCGCGTCACCGCAAAGTTTCAGGCTTTCGTCCTTGCGCAGGCGCGGTATGGCGAGCGCTCGCGCGACGAAATTGTTGACCAGGTTAACGCGCTGGATCGATAGCAGATGGCGAATGTCATCACGGCCAAGCGACAAGAGGCCTTTTTCCGGCAGCTGAATTGCCCCGTGCCGCTCCCAGCCGCGCGACGACAGGGCCGCGCCGATCAATTTGGGGCGGTCATGCGCAGCCAGGAAATCCAGCACGGCCTCGTCGAAATCCTTCTTGCCGGTGCATGAATAGAGGGTTGCATCGCTGGGACGGCGGCCGGGCATACCCAGGGCCAGTTTCATGTACGAACCGAACGAGAAGTCACACAGCAGAATGTGGTCCGTCATTGGCCGTTCCCGGAAAGATCGGAAGAATTAGAAAGATGATTTGGTAAACAAAGGCGATCGGAAAGAAAAGCCCAATCTTTGCTGGATATAAGTTCCGGCCTGACAGGACTCGAACCTAATCGAACAGCGTCGCCAGCCCGATGACTTCCATGTCCGGCGCCAGCGTCCGGAAAACCGGAATGTCACGAACATAATCGCTCAGGCGTCCCTTGTCCTGATAGCGCGCGATGAAGGCATCGGTGTCAAACAGATCCCCGATCATGTCGAAATAGTCGCCTGTCAGATAGATGCCCCCACGCGACCCGGTAATCAGCGCGACATCCGACGCCATGACCGCCAGCCACCCCATGGACAGGCGCAGGACCTGAACGGCACGGTCGTCACCGGTCACGGCCCGCGCCACGACCTCTTCCGGCCCGGGGGTCGTAGAGTCGTCGCCATCACGCGCCGCCAGGGCGCACCAGATATCGACAAGGCCCGGGATCGAGATGACGCGTTCGCGCGACACGTGGCCATATTTGGCGGCCAGCCACTTATAGACGTCGTATTCAAGCTGATTGTCGACCGTCAGATCCGAGTGACCGCCTTCGCACGGCATGGCGGTATAACCACCCATACCGTCCGGAGCCAGGCTGGCCTGACCCAGACCACTGTGCGAATTGATCAGCGTGATGACCTGTTCGGCCATCTCTTCGCCGCCGCAGATCTTTACCCGCTCGTCCTGCCCCAGGCGTGGAATGGCCAGCGCCTTGGCGACGCAGTCATTCACCAGGTTCAACCGCTGGACGCCCAGGAATTCGCGCATGTCCGCACGTCCGACCTGAAACTTGTGGTTTGGCATAGCCATCACGCCATGCTGCTCCCACCCCCCGGCGGAAATGGCAGCGCCCTTTAGCGCCGGCTTGCCCTGGGCATCCAGAAAATCGCTGATCGCGGTCTTGAAATCATCCAGACTGTCGCAAGTGTAATGGGTCGTCTCGTCCGGCCGCCCTCCCCGGGGCGCCAAAGCAAGCTTCATATAGAGGCCGTTGCTGATGTCGCTCAGCAGAACTTGGTCAGCCATTGCCATACCTGATAAACCGTTTCCCTAATTTATATGTTTTGTTTTTGTTTAACTACAAAAGGTTAATTTTGGGTACTTGATATTTGCCGCGCGCCGGGCCAATGACCACGCCAGCAAGGGATTCACATGTTCGTACAGGCCAAAATCTGCGGTATTTCCTCAATCGCCACCGCCAGGACGGCGATCGCGGAAAGCGCTGTCTATCTGGGCTTCATACACTTTGCCAGAAGCCCGCGCCATATAGAATTGGCGGCAATGGCCGAGTTGATGCGGGCCATTCGCAATGACGGGGCCACACAAAAACTGGTCAGCGTCGTCGTCGATCCCGGCGATGCGATGATCGACGCCTTACGCGACAACGTCAAACCCGATCTTATCCAGTTGCACGGCAAGGAAACGCCGGAGCGCGTCGCCTATGTCCGCCAGGCGATGGGCATACCGGTCATCAAGGCGCTCAGCGTCAGTGAAGCCGCTGACCTTGTGGCCGCGCAGACCTTTGATTCCGTGGCCGATTATCTGCTGTTCGACGCCAGACCGCCAAAGGACGCAACCCTGCCGGGCGGGCTTGGCCTCAGCTTCGACTGGACTCTTCTGCATGGCTATAATGGTAAAAAGCCATGGTTTCTGGCCGGTGGCCTGACACCGGACAATGTCGCCGAAGCGATCCGGATAAGTGGTGCGCGTCTCGTCGATGTCTCCTCCGGGGTTGAATCCGCGCCCGGCGTAAAGGACCCTAATCTGATTTCGGGCTTCCTTCGTACTGTAAAAGCGCTATAACGCTGGCCTTTTTAGCGCCCAGGCGCCGCGAAGCTCCTCGCTTGGGCTCGGGCGCGCAGTCGTGCTTGCCAGGTTGCACAGGGCAATTTGGAACTTTTTTAGAAGGACTTTTGTTCAGTGAACGACGCCGTTCTCCGCTCCAACGCCTATAGCCAGCCCGACGCAAAGGGCCGCTTTGGCGAATTCGGCGGTCTCTATGTGCCTGAGACCCTGATGCCCCTGGTGCTGGAACTGAACGAAGCCTGGCAAGTCGCGCGCAACGATCCGGCCTTCTGGGCAGAGTACCATTCGCTGCTGAAGTTCTTTGTTGGCCGCCCCAGCCCGCTCTATTTCGCCGAGCGCCTGACCGAGCATTTCGGCGGGGCCAAGATCTATTTCAAGCGCGAAGAGCTCAACCACACCGGCGCGCACAAGATCAATAACTGCATCGGCCAGGTGCTGATGGCCAAGCGCATGGGCCGCACCCGCATCATCGCCGAAACCGGCGCGGGCCAGCACGGCGTGGCGTCTGCCACCGTCTGCGCCCGCTTCGACCTGCCGTGCATCGTCTATATGGGCGCGCTGGACGTCGAACGTCAAAAACCCAATGTCTTCCGTATGAAGCTGCTCGGCACCGAGGTCGTACCCGTGACCAATGGCAACGGCACGCTGAAGGACGCCATGAACGAGGCCCTGCGCGACTGGGTCACCAACGTACATGACACCTATTATATGATCGGCACGGCCGCCGGCATGCATCCCTATCCGGAAATGGTCCGCGAATTCCAGACGGTCATCGGCAAGGAAACGCGCCAGCAGATCCTGGAACTGGAAGGCCGCCTGCCCGATGCCGTCATCGCGGCCGTCGGCGGCGGTTCGAACGCCATCGGCATGTTCCATCCCTTCATTGATGACGAAAGCGTCAGGATCGTCGGCGTCGAAGCCGCCGGTCACGGCCTGGACGTCTATAACGGCCACGCCGCCTCCTTGAACGGCGGCCGTCCGGGCGTGCTCCACGGCAACCGCACCTACCTGCTGCAGGACGACGACGGCCAGATCCTGGAAGGCCATTCGATCTCGGCCGGCCTCGATTATCCGGGCATCGGCCCCGAGCACGCCTATCTGTTCGACATCGGCCGTGCGAAATACGTCACCGCCACCGACCAGGACGCGCTGGAAGCCTTTGCCCTGACCTCCAAGCTGGAAGGCATCATTCCGGCTTTAGAATCGTCACACGCCATCGCACGCGTCGGCGACCTGGCAAAAGAAGTCGGCAAGGGCGGCATCGTCGTGCTCAACCTGTCGGGCCGCGGCGACAAGGACATCTTTACTGTCGCCAAGGCGATGGGCGAAACCATGGGGGGACTGTAACATGCCGGTTTCGCGCATCGACCAACGCTTTGCCGACCTGAAGGCACAGAACAAAGGCGCCTTCGTTGCCTATATCATGGCCGGCGATCCCGACCTTGAAACCTCGTTCGAGCTGCTGAAAGGCCTGCCGGCCGCCGGCGCCGACCTGATCGAGCTCGGCTTTCCGTTCTCCGATCCGATGGCGGAAGGCCCGACCATTCAGCGCGCCGCCGAGCGGTCTTTGAAGAACGGCACCAAGATCAAGGACGTCTTCGAGCTGGTTCGCCGCTTCCGTGAGATCGACCAGGACACGCCGATCATCCTGATGGGCTATATGAACCCGGTCGAGTCGCGCGGCTACGCAAATTGGGCGGCCAGCATGCGCGAGGTCGGCGCCGATGGCCTGATCGTCGTCGATTGTCCGCCGGAAGAAGCCGATGGCCTGACCGATGCGCTCGATGCCGAAGACCTGGCTCTGATCCGCCTGGCGACGCCGACCAGCGACGACAACCGCCTGCAAACCCTCGTGCGTCGCACGCGCGGGTTTATCTATTACGTGTCCGTTGCCGGCGTCACCGGCGTCAAGGAAGCCGACGCCGACGCCATCGCTGCGCCGGTATCACGCGTTCGTGAAGCGGGTGGTCTGCCGGTGGCCGTTGGGTTCGGAATCCGAACGCCGGAAAGGGCTGCCGAGGTTGCTCGCGTTGCCGACGCTGCCGTCGTCGGTTCCGCGCTGGTTGAAGAAATCAAGAATTCTTTACCCCAGTTAACGGACATTAAGACAAAAGTACTGGAAAAGGCCGCAAATTTGGCTCACGCTGTTCACACGGCGCGATGAACCATAATTAGGCAGTCGCAGGAGTAGCAAAGACATATGGCAATGGCTGATTCCACCAAGGGTCCGAAGCTTCCGCCCGCCGCCAAACCCGCCGATCGCCGTGAGCGTGGCGGATGGCTGGCCAAGATCGCGCCCGGCGTCTCCAAGCTCGTCAATCGCCGTGGCGAAACCCCGGAAAACCTCTGGGTAAAAGATCCCGATACCGGCGATATGATCTATCGTTCGGACCTGGAAGCCGCCCTGTGGGTGACGCCTTCCGGCCGCCACATGCGTATCGGTCCGGCCGCGCGCATGAAATACACCTTCGACGATGGCCAGTTCGAAAGCCTGCCAACACCGGACGTGGTCGAGGACCCTCTGCATTTTTCTGACGGCAAGGCCTATAGCGAACGCCTGAAGCAGGCGCGCGCGGCGACCGGCGAAAAGGACGTCATGGCTATCGGCTATGGCAAGATCCAGGGCGTTGACTGCATCGTGCTGGTCCAGGACTTCGCCTTCATGGGCGGATCGCTCGGCATGGCTGCCGGCGAAGGCTTTATTGCCGCCGCCAAGGCCGCGATCGAACGCAAGTGCCCGATGGTCGCCTATACGGCGGCCGGCGGCGCGCGCATGCAGGAAGGCGCCCTGTCGCTGATGCAGATGGCGCGCACGACCCTGGCCATCAACGAACTGAAGGCGGCGCAGCTGCCCTATATCGTCGTCCTGACTGACCCGACCACCGGTGGCGTCACGGCATCCTACGCCATGCTGGGCGATATCCACCTGGCCGAGCCGGGCGCCCTGATCGGTTTTGCCGGCCCGCGCGTCATCGAGACGACGATCCGCGAAAAGCTGCCGGAAGGCTTCCAGCGTTCGGAATACCTGGTTGAAAAGGGTATGGTCGACCGCGTGGTCCCACGTGCGGAGCTACCGGAAGTACTGGGCGCACTCATGTCAATGCTGATGGGCGGCCGCCGCAAGGCTGCCTAACCAGGGTCGTAACGACCCTGGACCCGTATGTTTTTCTTCGCGTGGCTTGGGGGGAGCCAGGACGATGAACAAGCTCCTGAAATCCATTGTGGCTTGTGTCATAGGTGCGGCGCTTGGCGGCCACCTTGGGCAGCTGACGATAGGGCTTGTTCTTGCCCTTCGACAGAGTCCCGGCCTGCACTCTTACATCCATCCGATGGGTCTGTTTCTCGGGCTTATTTTAGCGGGCTTGCCGATGCTGTTCGTCGGCATACCGGCACAAGCGATCCTGCAACGCTTCAAGCTGACGGACTATTTTTCCAATGTTGGGTTAGCGACAGTTTGCGGAGCCCTGCTTGCCTGGTATTTCGCGGCCTCCCTAAACGACATTCTGGATCTTACCCTGCTGGGTACCTGGGTGGCCTTTCTGACAAGCTCCATCGCTTGGCTGATCCGCCGTCCGGATCGTGACGACATCGATATGCCGGCAGAAAAAGCAGAGGCATAATGGCTATCCGTCTGGTTCCATTTGCGAAGAGCTTCCTTGGCCTGGCTGTTGGCTCGATCGCAGCCGCAGCCACTTTTATTTCGATTTCGACATCCTCGTTCGATCCTGGCGCCTTTGGCTCCCTTCTTTTTGGCGCCGGCATTATCTTTATGCATGCCGTGCCGTGCGGCTTTCTCGCCCACGCCATTCTCTATGCCTTAAAATGGCGGTGGCTTCCTGTTTACTGCCTGGCAGCGTCTATCGAAGCTGCGCTTTACGGCAGTATCGAAGGCGTGAACCGATCCAATATCCAAATGATCGTTACAGCGATGATTTCGGCAGCTGTTTGTGCAGCAATAGCGTGGTTTATCCGCCGTCCTGACAGGGACAGTTAATCTCATGCATCCGGAAAAACATACCCATAACAAGATACTAAATTCCGCGGCGCTGTCGGCATTTATTGCTGCATTTTTGGAACTCGGGTTAGTTCATATTTTCAGCGTATTGCGGCCTGACAGTAACTTGAAGCCAGACCTAACCTTGTCCGATTTAGCTTTTACGTACGTAATTCTCGCATTAGTCTTATTTATTGTTAATTTGGCATGCGGGTATGTGTATTTATACTACAGGATAAAAAATCCACTTATCAGTTTTACGTTGTCAGCCATGGTGGGCACGTTGGTCGGCACCCTCGTCTTTGGAGCCTTTTTTCTCCGTGGTTTTGAATGTGGCGAATATGATTCCTGTCCAACCGGCGACCGCTTTTTTGTCGCCGAAACCCTGTTTATCGGGCCAATCGTCTCGGCGCCGTCATGCGCCCTGACATGGTTTCTGTGCCGGCGCAGCAAACGCCTCACACCTTAATTTGAGTGCATTTTCGCGTAGGCTCATGGTAATGAGGACTTGCCATGCGTAACCTGTTTTCCGCCCTTCTTATCGCCGCCCTGCTTTGCCCTCTGCCATCCATGGCGCAGGCGCCCCAGCCGACCACGGCCGAAGAAG
>CAMLLA010000092.1 GCA_946480525.1 uncultured Asticcacaulis sp.
GTTGGTCACCGGCACCGATGTGTCGTCCGATGCGTGCAGCAGGAAAACCGGCGGCAGCCCATTCACCACCCGCTCGTTCAAAGCCCGGCCCGCCTCGGCGCTTGGCGGCAGCCCATCGAGCGGTCGCATACCCAGGTTGATAAAGGCATAGCCAAGCATCACAACATCCGGCCGCGCCGAAATCTGGTCCGCCGCATCGACCGGTTCATAAAGTTTCGCGTCGAATCGCGTCAGGGACGCGGCCGCAAGGTGCCCGCCGGCCGAAAATCCCATGACGCCGATCCGTTTCGGATCAACCCCAAACGTCGCGGCATTGGCGCGGACCAGCCGCACCGCCCGCTGCACGTCCTGAAGCGCCGCGTCGTAACCCGCGCCCCACCTGTCCACCGGAAGGCGGTAATTGAGCACGAAACAGGTAATCCCGTCCCGCACCAACCGGCGCGCGCCGCCTGCCCCCTCCTTGTCGACGGCCAGCCGGACATAGCCACCGCCAGGCAACAGAATCATGGCCGAACCATTCGGCTTTTCAGGACGAAAGACCTCGAGGACCGGACGCGAAACGCGCATGACGGCGCGATCGTGAGCCGCAGGCGAGCCGCGCTCCAGAACCTGCCGTGTCACCCTGACACCGTCCGATCCGGGCACGCGCCCAAGAGGCCACAGCTCGACAACCTCCTCCGACAACAGCCCTTCCGGCTCCGGCGGCGCAGGGATAATGACCGGTGCCTGCGGTGTTCCTGTCAAGGTCGCGTCCGCCGGCCTGAGCGCAGCCTGAGCATCGGCGCGTCCGGTAACGGATCCCTCGAAAATCACCGCCGCCGCCCCAAGCAAGGCACGACGGTTCAGGATGCGGCGCATTTCGCCGCCGTTAAAACCGGTCATCGGCATGTCCTTCCTGCGCGGAGTCTCCGCTCCATTTTTGCGCCCTCAGTTAGGCTCACTTCCGCCATACGATCAAGCCTTGCTTACTTTCCACAATGGAAGTAACTTTCGTATATAGCAATTGACAGCAAGGCAGGTAGATTGATGAAGGCCGTAATTTGTGAAAAGCCGTTCGAACTCGCGGTGGTCGAACGCCCAATACCGGTGCGTAAGGATGGAGAGGTCACAATCCGTATCCGCCGCGTTGGCCTGTGCGGCACCGACTATCACATCTTCGGCGGCACCCAGCCCTTCCTGTCCTACCCGCGCATCATGGGGCATGAACTGGCCGGCGAAGTCGTGGACGCCGATATCAGCTCGCCACTGCAATCCGGCCAGTTGGTGACCATCAATCCCTATCTGCCCTGCAATCGTTGCATCGCCTGTCGCAAGGCCAAGCCCAATTGCTGCGTCAACATTCGCGTCATGGGGGTCCACATGGATGGCGGCATGACCGACTTTGTCTGTGTGCCCGAATCCGCAGTCATTCCTGTCCCGGGGCTGACTGCGGAAGAAGCGGCCATGGTCGAATTCCTGTCAGTCGGCATGCACGCCGTCCGGCGCGGCGCGGTCACCGAAACCGAACGCGTCCTGGTGGCCGGCGCCGGCCCCATCGGCGTCGCCGTCGCCCTGTTCGCGAAGCTGGCCGGGGCGGAGGTCAGCCTGATCGACACCAGCCCGGTTCGCCTCGACCATGCCCGCACGGCCCTTGGCCTGGAACACACCGGCCTCGTCGGTCCTGATCTCGAAGACTGGCTTGTCGCACGCACCGAAGGCGAGTATTTCGACGCTGTCTTCGACGCGACCGGCAATGCAAAGGCGATGGAAAAAGGCTTCGATTATGTTGCTCACGGCGGCCGCTACGTCCTGGTCAGCGTCGTCAAGGACGCCATCACCTTCGCCGATCCGGAGTTCCACAAACGTGAAATGCAGCTGATCGCCAGCCGCAACGCCACGCATCATGACTTCCAACTGGTGATCGATCTGGTCCGCGCCCGCGCCATTCCTACCGACGCCCTGCAAACCCACAGCTTTGCGCTGCACGAACTGCCGTCGGTGGTGCCGGCTCTGATCGCCGACCGAACCGGCGTGCTCAAGGCCATCGCGACGGTATAAACCAACCGTCTTGTGCAATCGCGGCAATCACCTTAGTTAGGGGGCATGGCCAAGCCCCGCTCCCCTGCTCCGTCCGATACCTCGCGCACCAGCAACTACGCTGCCCCCGCGCTCGAAAAAGGGTTCAATGTCATCGAATTGCTCGCCGGTGCGCCTGGCGGACTTACGGTGACTGAGATCGCGGCGGGCCTCGGCCTGTCGATGAGCGAGATTTTCCGCGTCATCATGGTGATGGAACGCCGCGACTGGCTGCGCAAGGCGCCGGGCGACCGTTATCGCGTGACGCCGCGCATGCTCGAACTGGCCTTTCGCGCCACGCCGGCCGAAGAACTGGCCTTTGTCGCCGCGCCCCTGATGCGCGACCTCGCTTACCGCATCGATCAGTCCTGCCACCTGGTCGTCCTCGCCGAAGACCGCGGCCTGGTCGTCCTGCGTCAGGAAAATCCCGGCCCGACGGGGTTCGCCGTCCGCACCGGCGCGTCCATCCCGTTGGCCACGTCGTGCTCCGGTCACGTCCTTCTGGCCTTCGGTACGACCGAGATCACCGACAAGAAGCTGTCCGCCCATCTTAGCGACGTCAAGGCCCGCGGCTTTGAAATGATGGCCAGCACGCGCACCCTGGGCGTCACGGACATCAGCTTCCCGGTATTTGGCTTCAACGGCGCCATTGCCGCCGCCATCACCGTGCCTTTCCTCAAGCTGATCGACGGTTCGCAGACCGTCGACGCCGAACAGGCACGTAGCCTCCTGGCCGAAACCGCCGCAGCCATATCCTCAGGTCTGGGCGCCGCCATCCGTGGCGGTCACTAGAGCGATATGGCGAAACGGAGTTCGGCGTAGCCAAAAGTGTAAGCGGTTTTCGCCTTAAATATCGCGACAAAACAAAAACTTAGATCGGAATGATTGCTTCCATCTAAATCATTCCGATCTGATACCTACCAGTAGATCGCGAGCCCCGAGCGCAGCTCCGTCGTGGTCTTTCCACCGAAACTGTCTGATGCCACCGACGCAGCCAGGTCGAGGTTGCGCGAGATGGCGATGCGGGTTTCAACCTTCGCCGTGACATGCGACCTGGCGGCACCCGTCAGGCTCTGCCACGCTCCAGCCTCAGCGGCGACGCGCCACGGCCGGCCAGCATTGAACAACAGCCCGCCAGTCAATCCACCCTGCAGGTCCCCCATCTCGGCCTCGGGCCCCGATATCCGCCCGCCCGCCAGCACATAGCCAAGCGTCGAACGGTTCAGCCAGAAGCTCTTGCCGACATTGCCTTCAGCGACCGCGGTCAGGCAGTCGTCGCAATCCAACCGCTCCTGTTCCAGCGCCAGCCTCAGCCGCCAGGCTGGGCCGCCATCGCCCGGCAGGCCGGTCTGCGACACATTCAGCGTTGTAATACGGATGATGTCCGCTTGACGGATGGTCACCTTGTCGCCGTCGGTTTCGAACCTCAGGTCGCCGAACGACAGTTCCGAATAGGGCAAGGCGCCAGGTGTGACCGACAGAAAGTCATTATAGGCAAAACGCAGGCGCAGCTGAAGATTGCCACCCAGCGCCGTATTGTCGCCAGCCGTCACCATGGTAAGGGTCGACTTCTGCCCTTCATGTGGCTGGAGCGGCGTCGCCGGCTTTTTGAAATCCCCCTTGCCGGCGGGCTGGCGCATACGCGCGACCAGCAGGGTCTGGCGGATCGTCTTGTCTTCGCTGCTCGCCTTTTCAGGCTCCAGGGTCGCAATCGAATAGTAGTCGAGCAGGGTCTCGGTCACCCGCACCTGCCCCTTCGGATCCAGCCCGTCGATAGCCGGCGCCAGACCGTCCTGGGGCGCCCCCAGGAAAGCCACGACACGCGCACGCTCGTCGCCCGGCAGGTTGAGATACTTGTCACGCAGCCGCGACTTGCGCGAATCCATGCGCTCGATCGACCGGATCAGTGGCGCGTCCCCATTTTGCGCTTCGGACATTTCATCCAGCACATCACCCGGCATGGTCCATATCTTGTCTGGCGGGATGACGTCCTGGCCCGTGGCGGCGTTGATGAGGTCCGCGATCCGATAAGCGCAATTCTGACGCAGGAAATAATAGCGGTTATAGACCCCCTGCAACTCGAAGGCATGAGCGGTCAGAAGGTCGGTCTGATCCTGCGTCAGGTTCAGCTTGTATTCCCAGATGTCGCGCATCGCCGCTTCGCCATAGCGGTGGATATGCTCATAAAAGCTAGAGCGCGAATAGGTTGCCTTATACTGGCCAGTCAGGCCCCGGCTGACATAGACCAGCGGATTTTCGTTGGGCGGAAAGGCCGCGCCATTGTTGATAACGTTCTCAAGCAGGGTGCCGTCATGACCTTCGCCGCCGGTCGTCAGGCGCAACATCATGTGGCCATAAAAGGTGGCGGGATTGCTGAGATCGCCCGACGCAAATATGACGCTGGCCCCGGTCGGGGGCTGGTCGCCGCGCCAGTCGTTGAAGGCCGGGCAGGTCACGTCTGCGACACCTTCCGCCAGCCCCTGACGCTTCAGCCACAGATAGCGCGCCGGAAAGCGGCATTGGGCGTGGGTGTCCGCCTTGTCGCCGACAGGCAGCGCGATGGCGCGTCGCGTCGCTTCAAGTTCGGCGTGAGGGTCGGAGCGCCCTTCAGGCGCAAGAAAAAACTCGGGGGTGATGACATCGCTTTGCCGGGCATCGCCGCGGAAACCCAACAGGACGCGCCAGCCGGGAGCGTCTCCGGGACGCTCGATGGCAAATGCAGCCGGCGCCAGAACCAGTCCGGGCAGGAACACTGCCGTCATCAGGAGAGATTTGAACACGGGTAAGGCCCGGAAAATAAGCAAGGGCCCGTCACCGGACCCTTGCTGTTACGCTTTACAGATTTAGATCGCGGTGCACTTGGCGTTGACGCCGGCTTGCTCGACGATCAGGTACAGGGCTTCGCCCTTGTCAGCCGTGTTCTTGCTGGCGAAGGCCGGCTTGGCGGCTTCGGCAGCGAAGTTGTTGCGGACTTCGGCGTACATGGCCGAACGCGAAGAGGTCGAGCAGGCCATGACGTCGGCAACCGCCGTCAGATACTTGCCTTCGCCGGTGGCGATGTCGGCTTCCAGGCCGGCATAGGTCTTGCCGACCAGCATAGCGGTCTTCGCCTTGCCGCCGTTGCACTGGCTGGGCGACGACAGGGCCGACGACAGGGCGGTCGTGCCCCAGTCCCAGATCACGTTCGACACGGCGGCCAGGCCACCATTGTTCGGAAACAGCGAGGCGCCAATGCCGCACTCGGTGTAAGCGTTGGGCGTATCACCGCCTTCGGCGGCGTAGGCGGCCGGAGCGACCGAGACGGCAGACATGGCAAGCGCGGCGCAGACGCCGAGCAGAGCAAACTTCTTCATATTGGAAATCCCCTGTAAGTTTTTTCCGTGACAGTTAGGTCTTAGAGTTTACGGAAATATTGCCCCCGACTCCCCCCAAGAACATGATAACCTTAACATGCTGATTTCGATTGGCAATAGTGAGCATAATGACGGCCATGCCCCGACCGCCTCTCATTTCGTGATACCGGTTACCTGCTTCATTTCCGCCACACTCATTGGCCAGTTGCCACCGCCCCTCCTGTCGAGCATGGCTCGGCAAACGGGTTACAAATACCATATTGACAGCCTAATTTTCATATCGGAAAAGTATTTTCAAATATGACACACGATGTCGCACTCCGGCTTCTGGAGCTGCACCTGAAAAACAGGAACGGACATATGCTGACCAAACGCCATCTGCTTCAGGCGACCGCAGGCCTTACGGCCGCCGCCGCGGCGCCCGCCATCTCCGCCGAACTGGCAGAGCCCGGCTTCGATCGCATCGCGGATGGACCGTTCAAAGCAGACTGGGCGTCGCTGGCTGCGAATTACCGGACGCCCGACTGGTTCCGCGACGCCAAGTTCGGCCTGTGGGCGCACTGGGGACCGCAATGCGTGCCCGAGTACGGCGACTGGTACGCCCGCCAGATGTACCAACAGGGCAACCGCGTTTATGAGCATCATCTGAAGACCTACGGCCATCCGGCCGACTTCGGCTTCATGGACTTCTATCCGCGCTGGAAGGCCGAGAACTGGGACCCGGATGGGTTGCTCGACCTCTATAAAAAGGCCGGGGCGAAGTATTTCGTCGCCATGGCCAATCACCATGATAATTTCGACATGTATGCTTCGAAGTTTCACGACTGGAATGCGACGCGCATCGGCCCGAAGAAGGACATCATCGGTGGCTGGGCCAGAGCCGCGCGCAAACACGGCCTGAAGTTCGGCGTATCGAACCATTCGGCCCACGCCTGGCACTGGTATCAGGTCGCCTATGGCTACGACGCCGAAGGTCCGCGCAAGGGCGAACGTTACGACGCCTACCGCCGCCAGAAGATCGACGGCAAGGGCCAGTGGTGGGAAGGGCTCGATCCGCAGGAACTTTACACCGGCGCAACAATGCCTCTGCCGCCGGGGATGAAAACGATCGCAGAGGCCAGCGACTGGCACGAAAAGAACGACCGCGTCTGGACCGAATCCCCACCGCTCAACAATCCTGCCTTCACGCGGCAATGGTATCTGCGCTGTAAGGATCTGATCGACAGCTACGATCCGGACCTGGTCTATTTCGACAATTTCGATCTGCCGTTAGGTCAGGTGGGGCTCGACATCGCCGCCCACTACTACAATGCCTCGATCAAGCGCCACGGCAAGCTGGACGGCGTCATCAACATCAAGCCGCAAGGTACGCCGGGCGGTGGCTACGTCGCCGATGTCGAACGCGGCTTCCGCGCCGGCATCAGCGCAGAGCCGTGGCAGACCGACACCTGCATCGGCGACTGGCACTACAATCGCCGCCTCTATGACGAAAAGCGCTATCTGCCAGCCGCGGCGGTCATCCACCGCCTGTGCGACATCGTCTCCAAGAACGGCAACCTGCTGCTGAGCATTCCCGTGCGCGGTGACGGCTCGATCGACAGCGAAGAGCGCCGCATCGTCGAAGGCATCGGCGAATGGATGGGGCGCTTTTCCGAAGCCATCTACGGCACGCGGCCGTGGCGCATCTTTGGCGAAGGCCCGACGGAGGTCGGCGCCGGCATGTTCGGCGAAGGCAAGCAGAAGCCGTTTACCGCCGCCGATATCCGCTTCACCACGAACGGCAAGACGCTCTACGCCATCGCGCTCGGCCGGCCCGCCGGCAATGTATCGATCGCTTCCCTGGCAAAGGGCAGTTCAGGTCGCATCCAGCGGGTGGAAGCTGTCGGCCGCAACGAGCCCCTGACCTTCCGCCAGGACGCCAAGGGACTTCATGTCATCCTGCCCGACGCCGCCCATCACGACATAGGCGTGGCATTGAAAATTACCGGGGCGATCTAGATATGCCAAAAAGTGTGTAGCGGTTTTTGGCTAAATATCGCAATAAAACAATAACCTGGAGCATGACAGCGGTTCAATCTAAACGCATCATGCTCCAGGTACAGAGCCTAACCGGTCTCCACCCGCTGGAATCACTTACGTTCCGACCGAAAGCTTATCTTACCGGAAGGCAAACGCCATCGCTTAACGACTCCGCGCCGTGCTGCAATCGGTGCGAAGGAGTTCACACATGGTGGACGGCAAACTTATACCATCCGGGCCACTTCCGTGACGGCCGTGCTGCTGCTGGCCGCCTTGGCCGCCCTGCTGATCCTCACCCTGGCGATCCGCAACCCTGTCTTGCAGTTCGTCCTCTTCTTCGTTCTTGGCAGTCTTGTCCTGGCCCTATGGAAGGTCTTTGCCGAAATTCCGTGGTGGGGCTGGCTTCTGTTTCTCGTCACCAGCACCGTATCGTTCGTCGTCTGGCGCGTCGCTTATCCCCGCAGGTCTCGGCAGGAGTAAGGCTTGGCAGGAGGGATGCCGCTACCAGATGCGCACCCTTTGTTCCGGCGGAAGATACAGCCGGTCGCCCGGACCAACATCAAAGGCCGCATACCAGGCGTCGAGGTTGCGCACCACGCCGTTCACCCGATACGGCGTCGGCGCGTGAAAGCTCCATTTGACAACATGGCGAACGGCGCTTTCCGGCGCCTTGTACCGCCATGCCTGCGCCCACGACAGGAAGAAGCGCTGATCGCCGCTCAGCCCGTCTGGCGCCGATCCGGCGTCACACGGATGATCCGCCAGATACAGGTGATAGGCGCGATACGCCAGCGACACTCCGGACAGGTCGGCAATGTTCTCGCCAACAGTCCGCTGACCGTCGACGTGGACGTCGGGATAAGGGCTGAAAGCATTATACTGCGTGACGAGCGCCCGCGTCCTGGCATGAAACGCATCAAGCGCGGCCTGTGACCATCCGTTGCGCATCCGTCCGCGACTGTCATAGATGATGCCCTGGTCATCGAAACCGTGCCCCATTTCGTGCCCGACAATAGCACCGATGGCTCCGAAATTGACGGCGGGGTCGGCGCCGGCGTCGAAATATGGCGGCTGAAGATACCCCGCCGGCAGCTCGATGGCGTTAAACAGCACACTATAACTGGCATCGACCGTCTGGGGCGTCTGGTACCACGGCTCATCGCCAACACCCGATACGAGCCGGCGCAACTGGTAAGCCCAGTCGTCCTCCCTTATGCGCCTGAGATTGCCGGCGGCATCGTCGCGCCGCACATCGACACCCGAATAATCGCGCCACACCGCCGGATATCCGATCTTGAATCGGAACGCCGCCAGTTTGGCCCGTGCTTCCGCGCGTGTTACGTCGTCCATCCACTCCGCACCTGCGATACGCTCCTCGAACGCCCGGCGCAGATAGCCGATCATATCTTCGGCGGCCGCCCTTGTCTTTGGATCAACATAGCGCTCGGCATAGAGCCGACCGACCTGTTGCCCCAACGCCTGATTGACCAGCCGTAAAGCCACGTCTTCCCGCTTAGGCGGGGATTTTGCGTCTCCGTAGAAAGCCAGGCTCGCGCTGCGAAATGCAGACGGCAGCACGTCGATCTGGTTCTGCAGCCAGTGAAAGGCGAGATAGGACCGCCAGTCGTCAGGCGGTGTCGCTGCGAACAGCCTGGCCTGAGCCTGAACGGCAGTGTCCGTGCCCAGCACGACATCGGAAACGTGGCCAACGCCGCGCGCGGCAAGAAACGCATGCCATGGAAAGCCCGGCGCATAGCGGTCGAGTTCGGCGACGGTCATCGGATGGTAGTTGGCCCTGCGATCGCGCAACCGCGCGAAATCCCACTGGCCGGCGGCGATACGCCGTTCCAGCGCGACCACCCGGTCGGCGCGATCCCCTGCCCTGTCTACGCCCGCCCGCGCAAACAGCCCGGCGATATAATTGCGATAAGCGGCACGGCGCGCGACCGAAGCCTCGTCGTCGCGCCCATAGTCATCCCCATTCAGTCCCAGCATCGGCTGGGTCAGATTCTGCTGGTCGATGTGGACGACCTGCCTTTGCTCTGCCGGAAAGATGTTGATGGCAAACAAGGAACTGGAAGTCGGATCTGCCATGCGCCGCGCGATGGCGTCCGGCGTAGCGGCCGACAGGATGGCGTCCAGCCCCGAGCGAAATGGCTTCAGGCCCCGCTGCTCGATGCGGCCCGTGTCGACAAAAGCCGCATAGGCGTCACCGACCTGCCGGGCCGGACCACCGCGCGTCGGCGGCGCGGACTGAGCGTCCATGACCAACTGCCTGACCCGCTCATCGACAGTCGCCATCAATACATTGGTCTGGCCATAGTCCCAGTAACCCGGTGGGATTGGCGTCCGTTCGATCCAGCCCGTGTTCATATAGGCAAAGAAGTCGTCGCCCGGACGCAAGCCCGGCCGAAGAGTCGACATATCGATGCCCTGTGGTGCGAACGCACCGGTCACCATGGCCGGACATGTGCCTGCCGCGTAACCGTGCGTAGCCAGCACGCCGAGCATCGCAACGGCCAAACCGATACCGAATCTTTTATATGACATGCCGCGTCCCTGCTCATTCGCGGGACATCACTTACGACAATCTTCGTAGACTATCAACGAAATCTTTCGTAGACGCTGGCCGGACGTCTTTCAAAGGCCTTATTGAACGGCAAGCCGTGTATGCAACCTGTCGAACAGCGCCATCAAATTCCGGAAGTCGGCGCCCTTGACAAAAAAATCGTGGCAACCGGCGGACTTCGCCTTCCGCCGCATTTCGGGATCTGCAAATGCGGTGTGCGCCACGACGGTCGCGCCTTGCGTATCGGCGTCAGAACGAACCAGGCGGCAAACCTCGGCCCCGTCCATATCCGGAAGCTCCATATCGACCACCACCAGGTCCGGGCGTGTCGCGTGCGCGGCATCTATGGCTTCACCGCCGGTGTGGCAGACAGACGCTTCGTCGCCCATCTCCTCGGCGATCCAGCGCAGTGTATTGGCCAGCATTTCATCGTCTTCGACAATCAGTACGCGCATACTCAGGTCCCGGTCGGCAGGTCTGTCCACGGGAAAATCCTAGCCGCTGGTCCGTAAGTTTGCACCACTGCGCCCCGGCCACATTATATTCAGGCGCTAAAGTCCCAAAGCGTCCAGTTTTGGCGCTTCATAGACGCTGTCTTCCGCGGGATAACGCAGCCGCCCTTCATAGCGCCCGCTGGCCTTGGCCGCCGCCCATGCCAGGCTCTGTCCCGACGGCAAGGTGTCGTAGGCCTGCGCGAACTCAGCTTGGGCAAAGGCGTCGGCCGCACTGGCCAGCCGCCAGCCCTTCGCCCTGAACATCCGCAGCGCATCGTCGAGAAACAGGCCGGTCGTGAGGTTGTGATGCAGCAGCAGGGTATGGATGATGCGACGCCCGAACACCTCGCGCGCCAGATCGTCGTAATAGACGGCGCGATCCCACAGGTGATCCAGATAGGCCTGACGGTAAGGGGCAAGTTCGGCGTTTGCATCCACCTTCAGACGCGCCTGCAGCCGACTGGCGTAGAACCAGTCCGAAGCATCTATCGTTACGTGGCCGAAACCATACCCCGCCTCGCGCAGCAATCTGCGCAATTCATCGCGCCCCTCGGCAGTCTTGCCCTCCGCCAGAAACGGATAGCGGAACACCTTCCGGAAACCCGCATAGGGCTTCAGAAGGGCCTCGCATTTCAGGATGTCGGCCATATAGGCCTGCGGGTCACCGCCGGAATAATAGCCGTGCGCGAAGCTGTGGTTGCCGAGAATGTGTCCGTCCGCCGACCAGTCCTGCAATACCCGCGGCGCGACCTCCGCATCGACATACCTGCCTGCGACGAAACCGGCCGCCTGGATTCCGTGTCCCGTCAGCACCTTTCGGATGGCAGCGTCGCGCGCTGTGCCCGACATCATCCCGTCGTGGCCCAGGTTGAAATCGTCGATGGTAACGGCAAGAGCCGGCCTGCCGTCCCTGCCGGCAGACGGAAGTCCAGCGCATCCGCTCACGGCAGCGCCAGCCAGGGCGCTCAGGAAACATCGTCTGTCCATAGCCCGACTATATACCAGGCTTCGGTAAGGAAAAGGCGCGGGCTTCACGAACATAGATGATCGCGCAATTACGGCTGGCGATACAGCCTCTGGTCACGAAGGAATGAAGTCCGCAGCCTTTACCGCACCGCATGCGCACTTTAACAATACGCTATCCGCAACCAAGCCAGGCCTTCAGATGGATGTCGATCCTGCCCGCGTCCGGGCCTTCGCCGCCCCCGCCGATTTTTCCAACTGGCTGGCCGCACACCATGCCGTCGAGACGGAGTTGTGGCTCAAGCTGTACAAGAAAACATCAGGCACGACCTCGATCAGTTGGGCTGAGGCAGTGGTCGAAGCACTGGCTTGGGGATGGATCGACGGCCTCAAAAAATCCTGCGACCAGGCGTCGTGGTACCAGCGTTTCACGCCGCGGAAGGGCA
>CAMLLA010000093.1 GCA_946480525.1 uncultured Asticcacaulis sp.
TGCTGGGCTTCGATGGCGACAAAGCCATTCTGGTCAACATAGTGCCCGGTCTTGCCCACAACCGGCGGCGTTGCGGGTAAGGACACATTGATGCTCGCTGGCGCCTTTGCATCCACCGCAACCTCTTTCAGCTCCGGCATGACGTCTTTGTCCGGCTGCTGCCAGTAGGTATAGCCGATATGCGTCTGCGACATCATATGGTTCCACTTGCCGCCATTCAGCGCATGATATTGCTCAGCAATCTGGCCATCGCGGGCAAAGGCCCAGCGCGCCGCCGTCGCCTCATCATTGGCCGCCGGATCGTTGATCTCCGCCAGCCGACGATTGCGGGCCACGCGATCATAAAGCTCATAGAGATTGGCATTGGCCTCGATCGGGTGCTGGACCAATTGGAACCAAGCATCCTGGGCGTCGTCAGGCAATTTGGCGCCAATCTCATAGGCGCCCTGCTTGAGGTTGGCATAGCTCTGGGTCATCTTGCGGAAGTCGGTATCCGCCGTGAACAGGTCCGGATTGAGTAATTCGGGCTTGCGACGCGCAGCATACTGGCTTGAACGTGTCAGCAACTGGCCGATGCCCCACGCCTGCTCCGCGCCAAACTGCTGCCTTGCCCAGTTTTGCGGATAGGCCTTGAGCGCGGCCGGCGTCATGGCGTCGGGGTTCCACGCCATGTCCATGAAGAAGCTCAACGGGAATTCCATCGGCTTGATGTCGCCGACATTGACGATCCACAGGCGGTCGGCCCCGGCCTCGCGCGCCAGCGCCATCTGCTGCCAAACTTTCTCGATCTGGTTGGTGTTCAGCCATTTGTAATTACGCGGCCCGCCGACATAGTCGAAGTGGTAATAGATGCCGTAGCCGCCCTTGCGTGGCGGCGCCTTCGGATCGGGCAGACGGCGGATCTGACCCCAGTTGTCGTCGGCAAACAATAACGTCACGTCGTCCGGCACGCGCATGCCATGGTCGTAATAGTCCTGCACCTCCTTGTAGAGCGCCCAGACCTGCGGCGTCTGGTCAGCCGGCTTGCCCGTAACATCTTCGATGATCTTGCGCTGGTCGGCGACGATCTGCTCCAGCAGCGCGGTCGCCGTACCCTCGCTCATCGGCTCGTCGCCATCGCCGCGCATACCGAGCGTAATGATGTTCTCGTGAGTTTTCCCGCGTTCCATGCCGCCGCGCCAGAATGTGCGCAGGTTTTCCGCATTGGTGCGGTAGTCCCACTTGCCGCCAGTGACGCCGCCTTCGGTGTGGCGATGCCATTCGTCGTGCGCGCGCGTCATCGGCTCGTGGTGCGAGGTGCCGAGGATGATGCCATATTGGCTTGCAACATTCAGGCTTTCCGGATCGTCGTCGGCGATCGCCTTGCCCCACATGGCCGGCCACAGATAATTGCCCTTCAGGCGCAGGTTCAGCTCAAACACCTTGGCATAGAGTTTGGAATTGATGCCGCCGAACTTTTCGCGCGCCCAGTTGCCGAAGGCCGGCTCTTCGTCATTGATGAAGAAGCCGCGATATTTGACCACCGGCTTGTCCGACCGCGTGCCCGGCGTTACCGAGACATCGGCCTGGCGTTTGACCGGCACGTCGGCCCACCAGTACCAGGGCGATACCCCCATCTTCGCCGAGACATCGTAGACACCAAAGACCACGCCGCGCGGGTCGGAGCCGGCGATAACGAGCGCCCGATCTATGCCCCTGGCCGGATTTTTGACTACGCTCTGGCTGTAAGCTTCCCATTGACCTGTCAACGCGCTGCTTTTGGCCAAACGGTCGATCAGCGCCGATCGTCCCACCTGACCGACGATCACCACATCGCCGCTCACGCCCTCCAGCGAATGGACGACCACTGTCTTTTGCCCCGATACCCGTTCCAGGTCGGCAGCGAAATCACCCGCGACGCGCAGCACGGGCGCGGCGGCATCCGCATCGACATAGACGGTGGCCGGCTTCCCCGCCGACACAAGACGAAAGGCGCCAGGCACAGCTTCGGCGCAGACCGTCACCGTGCCGTTGCAGGCGGCGTGGGCCGTGCCTATCCCCAAACCAAGAGTCACGACGACGGCAAGCATCAAACCACGCAGGAGGATTGGCAGGGATCGTGACATGTCGGTCTTTCAGGTTTTAAGGGCCGCCTCGATCGCGGCAAGGGCAATCGGCGACATCAGGGCATAGCCGGCGGCGTTGGGGTGGACGCTGTCGCTGCCGAGTTGCGGCTTCAGGGCACCGTCCGGCATGGCCAGGGCCGGCCAGTAGTCGGCATAGACAAAACCGTTGGCCTGACAGTGTTTTTGAATCCAGACGTTCAGTGCCCTGATCAGGGCCACCTGATTGCCTCGTGCCGGCTTCCAGGCAAAGCTGGTCGCCGGCGGCACCGAGCCCATCACGACGTGAATGCCATTGGCCTTCGCCATGGCGCCCATGGCCGACAGGTTGCGGGCGGTCTGTTCCGCGTCATAAGGATCGCGGTTTTCGGCAACGTCGTTGGTCCCGCCAAGGATATGGACGACGCGCGGCCTGAGATCGACAACCTCAGCTTCGAACCGCACCACCATCTGCGCCGTGACCTGGCCGCTGATCCCGCGCCCGACAAAGCCATGGCCGTCAAAAAAGGCCTGAGCGTTGCGGGGCCAGGCATCGGTAATCGAGTCGCCCATGAACACGGCACGGCGCGCGGACGCCGGCAGGGCCTTCACCCGCACGTTGTCCTTACGGTAGCGCAGCAGATTGGCCCAGTCCTCGCCGACCGGCTCAAGGCCCAGCGCTTTATCGCTGGCGCGGGTGAGCGCGGCCTTGATGGCTTCAAGGTCCATATCCTTGCCCTCGATCGCGGGTAGCTTCGGTACCGGCGGCAGGCTCTGCGCCGCCGCCATCCTCGCCGCACCCAAGCCCGCCACACCCGTCAGCGCCGCTGCGAGCAGGTTCCTCCGTTCCTTGTCCATGATACCCCTCCGGTCAGGCGACCGTCAGGGTCGCCGTCTTCAGGTCCACGCTATTCGGTCCGACCGAGATCGTAAAGGTGCCCGGCTCGACGACACGCTGCATGTCGGTATTGTAGAATTGCAGGTCCGCCGGCTTTACGGTGAAGGACACGGTCTGCTTCTGCCCGGGCGCGAGCGTGATGCGCTTGAAGCCCTTCAGTTCCTTGACCGGGCGGGTGACCGAGGAGATGTCGTCGCGGATGTAGAGCTGCACGACCTCGTCCCCCTTGACCTTGCCGGTATTGGTGACCTCAACCGAAACGGTCACGCTGTCGCCCGTCCCGATGGTGGCAGCGCTGAGCACCGGCGCAGAAATATCGAAGGTCGTATAGCTGAGGCCATAGCCGAACGGAAAGAGCGGCTTGGTTTCACCCGCCAGGTAACCACGGCGGGCGGTCGGCTTATGGTTATAATAGACCGGAAGCTGGCCGACGCCGCGCGCCACCGTAACCGGCAGCTTGCCGCCCGGATTGGCGCGGCCGAACAGGATATCGGCGGCCGCCCAGCCGGTTTCCTGGCCGAGATACCAGCCTTCGATCAGTGCGTCGGCGCGTTCGTTGAGCAGGTTGACCGAGAGCGGACGGCCATTGAGCAGGAAGACGACCGTAGGCTTTTTCAGGTCGAAGATGGCGCGGGCCAGGTCGTTCTGCTGGCCCATCAGGTCCAGAGAGTCGCGGTCACCCAGGTGGTTGTCGGCCCAGGCTTCGCGCGAGGTCATTTCGTTGTCGCCCAGCACCATGATGATGGTGTCGGCCGACTTCGCCGCCTCGACCGCGTCGGCGATCAGCTTGCGATTGACTTCTTCGGGCGTGAAATTGACCTGGTCCTGGCCCCAGATGCGCTGTTCGGTAATGCGCACGGCTTCGGAGTAGCTAACAGAGAAGCCTTGCTTCTTGCCTTCGGCCTCGACGCCTTCAAGAATCGAAACCACCTTGCGCGGAATGTCCGAATAGCCGCCGATCGGGGTGTCCTTGGCGTGCGTCCCAAGCACCAGCACCTTGCCCACCTTTTTGCCGTCGAGTGGCAGGAGGCCATTGTTCTTGAGCAGGACAACCGACTTCTGCGCCGCTTCACGGGCAAGCGCAATCGCATCCGGCGTCGCGGTCAACGCGCCCGCCTTCTTGGCATCGACATACGGCGCTTCGAACAGGCCGCCCTGGACCTTGAGCGTCAGGATGCGGTGGACGACGGCATCGAGTTCCGCTTCGCTGACGCGCCCGGCCTTGACCAGATCGACCAGCTTGGGGAAGCCGGCGCCATCCGGGGTCTCGATGTCGACGCCGGCCTTGATGGCGCGGTAGCCGGCCTCGGTGACATCGGCGACGAGTTTGTGACGCGAGATCATTTCATTGATGGCGAAATAGTCGGAGACCGTCACGCCCTTGAAGCCCCACTCACCGCGCAGGATGGTGGTCAGCAGCCACCTGTTGGCGTGCGACGGGACGCCGTCGATTTCGTTGTAGGACGGCATGACCGCCCCGATATTGGTTTCCTTGACGATCTTTTCGAACGGCGGGAAGAAGTCTTCGCGCAATATCCGTTCGGAGACCTGCGCCGGACCGATATTGGTGCCGTTCTGCGGCTCGCCGTGACCGGTCATGTGCTTGAGCGTGGCAAAGACCTTGTCCTTGCCCAGCGGCAGGCTGTCGCCCTGGAAGCCGAGCACGGCCGCCTTGCCCATTACACCGCACAGGTGCGGATCCTCGCCATAGGTTTCTTCGATACGTCCCCAGCGCGGATCACGCGCCACGTCGACGACCGGCGCCAAGGCCAGGTTTGCGCCGCGCGCGCGCATTTCACGGGCGCAGACGCTGAAGATTTTCTGGGCCATGTCCGGATCGAACGAGGACGCCAGGGCAATGGCCTGCGGGAACGAGGTCGATTCGCGCGCGACATAGCCGTGCAGGCTCTCTTCGTGCATGAACATCGGAATGCCGAGGCGGGTCTTTTCAACAGCCCACTTCTGCGCGGCGTTGACATAGGTGGCGGTATCTTCCGGACCGCGGTTGGCGACCGCGCCGTTATCCCCTGCCCCCGTGGCGACGTTGACGCCGACACGGTCGGACGGACGGGCGATCATGCCCAGGCCATTTGGATAGACGGTGGACGCCTTGGCCGGATCGAAGTCCCCCTTGGCCGTCTGGATGTCGCCCTTCTTCTGCCAGACGCACAGCATCTGGGCGACCTTTTCCTCCAGCGTCATGCGCTTGAGCAGGTCGTCGACACGAGCATCGACTGGGGCCGAAGCGTCCTTGTAAAGCGGCTTTTCCCCCGCGGCCTTCTTTGATGCTGCGCCGGCAGCCGTAGCGGCGCCGATGGCCATTGCAAAAGCGCTGACGCCGGCGGCAAACGCACGGCGCGTTGGATTGAATGGTGCGGTCATAATGCCTCCCCTATTTGTTTATTTCGGTGATCCTCGCACGGGATCTTGCCGGGGTGTAAAACAGAATTACGTGATATTGGTCTGACGTCTATTCCCGGTATGTTGACGACAGCCCGCTATGATGCAACTGTTAGCGCTAACAGAAAAAAACGCAACAGGGAAATACCGATGATCCAAGCCCCCCACTCCTTCACCCGCCGCACGACGCTGGGCCTGCTTGGCGCCGCTGCCGTCGCCGTTCCCTCGATGGGTCAGGCACGTGCGGCCGACGGCTCACTGGGTGCGCTCGCCAGGGCAAAAGGCATCCGATTCGGTACCGCCGTGGGTTTCGGCGCGCTGAACGACCCAAAGGTGCAGGAACTGATCGCGCGCGAATGCGATATCATGGTTCCGGAAAACGAACTGAAGATGTACGTCACGCATAACAGGAATGCGACGGACTACAATTTCGCCCCGGCGGATCGCATCCACGACTTCGCCAAGTCGCACGACATAGCCATGCGCGGTCACACCATCTTCTGGGCGCGTGACGAATACACGCCGCAGTGGCTGAAGTCCTACGATTTCGGCCCAAATCCAAAGGCCGCCGCCGAAAAGATGCTGCGCGAATATGTGGCGAAGATCGCCGACCACTATGGCGATGCGCTGGTGTCCTGGGACGTCGTCAACGAGACGGTCGATCCGGACACGGGTGAAGTGCGCAGCAATGTCTTCTCGCGCATCCTGGGGATGGATGCCCTGCGCATTGCCTTTGAGGTCGCGCGCGAACGCCTGCCCAAGACGCAGCTCGTCTACAACGACTATATGGGCTGGGAAAAAGGCGGCGAAAAGCACCGCCAGGGCGTGCTCAGGCTTATGCGCTGGTTCCACGACAACAAGGTCCATGTCGATGCGCTGGGCGTGCAAGGGCATATCGGCACCGATCATGACCTGACGCTGGGCCAGTCGGCCGAATGGCGCGCCTTCCTCGATGGCGTCACCGGCCTGGGCTACGACCTGCTGATCACCGAATTCGACGTCAACGACCGCTACCTGCCGGCCGATATCGCGACACGCGACACCATGGCCGCGAAGGTGGCGCGTGAGTACCTGGATGTGACACTCGGCTATAAACAGCTGAAGGACGTGCTGATCTGGACGATCACCGACAAATATTCCTGGCTGCAGGGCTTCTCCCCGCGCGCCGACAAGCTGCCGCTGCGTCCCACCCCTTTCGATGCCGACGGTAAGCCCAAGCCGATTTATGACGCCATCGCGGCAGCCTTCAAAGCCGCTTCGCCGAGGTAACCGACCATGAAATATGCTCTTGCCGCCGCCGGCCTGCTCGTGGCCTCCCCTGCCCTCGCCGCCTCCGCGGGGCAGGCGGTATTCAGCGATATCCGCTATGAAAGCCAAAGCCGTATCGACGGCAAGGCCTTCGATGCGGCGAAGTCGTACGAGAACCCGATCCTGCCGGGCTACTATCCCGACCCGTCGATCGAGCGCGTCGGCAACGACTACTACATGGTCAATTCGACCTTCGCCTACTATCCCGGCATCCCGGTGTGGCATTCGACCGACCTGGTCAACTGGACGCAGATCGGCAATGCCATAGACCGGCCAGGGCAGCTCGACTTTTCAGGACTGGCGACGTCGCGCGGCGTATTCGCTCCGGCCATAAGCCATCACGACGGCACCTTCTACATCGTCAATACCTGCGTTGACTGCAAGGGCCAGTTCGTCATCACAGCCAAGGATCCCAAAGGGCCGTGGTCCGACCCGGTCTGGCTGCCGTTCGGCGGCATCGACCCGTCGATCTTCTGGGACGACGACGGCAAGGCCTATATCGCCTGGAACGACAGCCCCGAAGGCGAGCCTCTTTACCAGGGTCACCGCGCCATCTGGCTTCAACAGTTCGATCCGAAGACCCTGACCATGACCGGGGCAAAAAAGCTGGTCGTCAATGGCGGCGTCGACATCTCGAAAAAGCCCGTATGGATCGAAGGTCCGCACGTCTACAAGGTCGACGGCTGGTACTACCTGATGGCGGCCGAAGGCGGCACCGAGGTGAACCATTCTCAGGTTATCTTCCGCTCCAGGTCCGTCTGGGGACCTTATGAGCCGTGGCAAGGCAACCCCATTCTGACGCAACGCGATCTCGATCCGAACCGTCCTTCACCGGTCACGTCGTCCGGCCACGCCGACCTGGTGCAGACGCGGTCCGGCGACTGGTATTCCGTCTTCCTGGCGGCGCAACCCTATCAGGGCGACCTCTACAACACCGGGCGTCAGACCTTCCTCCTGCCGGTCAAATGGGTAGCCGGAGGTGACGCCAAATGGCCGGTCATTCTCGACCACGGCAAGGCCATTCCCACCGTTGTCGATCTGCCCAAGGGCGCGACCAAGGGGCATCGCAACTCGGTCAGCACCACCGGCTACAACCCACTCACCTGGTTGCAGGTCCGGACGCCGAAAACGGCGTTTGTGACCAGCGGCGACAATGGCAAGACGGTGACGCTCAAGGCGCTTCCCGAAGCGTTCGGCGACGTCAAATCGGCTCCGGCCTTTACGGGTCACCGCCAGCAGCACATGGACGCGGCCTTCTCAACCCAGGTCGACTTCACGCCTGTCAGGGAGGGCGACCGCGCCGGTATCCTGGCGCTTCAGAACGACGACTATTACCTGTTCTTCGGCTACGCCCGGCGCGACGGAAAAGACGTGCTGGAAGTGACGCGTCGCGCGGGCAAGGACCAGCCTCGCGATGGCGTACAGATCGCCTCCATTCCGTCCCCCGGCGCCAATCTGGATCTGACGGTCAGGGTAACGGGCGGCAAGGCAAGTTTCAGCTACGGTAACGGGCTAATTGTCGCCAAGGATGTCGATGTGACCAATTTGTCAACGCGCACCGCCGGCGGCTTTGTCGGCGCGGTGATCGGCCTCTATGCCTATGGCCAAAATCCGTAACCGGGTGTAGCTTTTCTCTTCAACGAAAAAAGTTTGCGTAAAAACCTGGAGGGAAAACATGAAGATTTTCAGTGCCATGGCGGCCGCCGTCATGCTGATTCTGGCGCCCGCCGCGGCGCGCGCCGACGACGATATCACCAAGCACCTGGTCAGCAATCCGAACGTCGGATCCTACCAGATTTACGGCACGGGCCAGACGAACAAGAAGGTCAAGGACGCCTCCGTTCAGGGCGGCCAGGCCATTGAGGTCAAGGCAACCGGCGCCGGCAATCCGTGGGACGGCGCAGCCCAGGTCGAGGTCAACCAGAAGATCACCAAGGGCGACAAGCTTGTCTGCGCGATCTGGCTCAAGGCCAAGTCGGACAGCGGCAGCGTGCGCATTCCCGGACGGCTTCAGATCAACGAAGCCCCCTACCGCGCCATTGGCGAAACGAACTTTGCGCCGGAAGGCGAATGGAAGATGTACACGCTGGAAACAACGGCCGACGCCGACTATGAAAAAGGCAAGCTGATGTTTGTGGTGCATCTGAACACCGGCAAGCAGGTCGTATATCTGGGCCCGGCGTTCGTGCTGAACATGACGCGGACATACTGATAAGTTCTGGGGTGTGGGGGCCGTGCCCCCACGTCTTAATTTGCAGGCCGGCCCACCATGGTCCCGCGGCCATCCGGCGAGATATAGAGCACGCCGAACGTCCTCGGATCCCCAGCGATCGCGCGCATCTGACCGAAACGCGTGGCGTCGGTATTGATCCGCGTCCAGGCCTTGCCGCCGTCGACCGAACGCCACAGCCCCTCTTCACCGTGGACCTTGCCCCACAGAAAGACCGTCGGATCGGTTTTCCCCGGCGCCGCCTTGCCGAAGGTCACCTGCCAGGCGGTCGTTACGGCTTCGAACCGGGGAGCGCTTTTGCCCTTAGTGATGCGGAACAGGCCGGCATCCCCCGCCGCCAGGAACAGGTCGTGCTCGCGGCCCGGAACGGCGCGCAGTTGCGCGGTGCCGTACGCCTTCGGCAGGTCTTTCGCATAGGGCGTAAAGCTCGCGCCATGATCCTCACTGATCAGGACCGCCCCAGCCCTCTTGTCGTACGCATAATAGACGCCGTCCAGCATAGGATCGGCGATGGCTTCCTGGCCGCGTTCCGGCGCCATCCACCCCGTCGACGGCGCCCAGGTCCTGCCGAGGTCCTTTGAGAACCAGGCCGGCTCGTTTTCCGGCACCCAGACCAGCGACGTCGCCCTGGCCGAGATGACAATCTTTCCGGCGCGGTGAGCGTGCCAGTCGGCGGTGTCGAGCGGCTTCGGCACCGAAGGCAGTGGCTGCCAGGTTTCTGAACCATCGAACGAAATATAGCCGCGCGCCGTCTCGTTATCGACGCTGCGTACGATCGTCTTGGGTTTCAGCGCCGCGAAAGCGACCGACTGGTTGGTCTTGTTCATCGGCGTGAACAGGCCGGTCGCGGGCGTCTTCGAGAAATCATCGAAGGCCGTCCCGCCAACGTCTCCTGCCGCCATCAGTACACGCGGTCCTTCGGGCGGGCTTTCGAGTCCCAGCACAACCGTCTCTTCCAGGTTATCATTGGCAAAATCGAAGCGGACCTCGCCGCCCTTGCCCGCCTTGCCCAGGTCCTTCGTCATCCAGACGCCGTAGCCCGTGCCGTAAACCAGTTCGTCCGGATTGTGCGGATTGATCTTCACCGCGTCCAGCCAATGGCCCATATTGTTGCGGGCGCCGGCGTCCTCATCATGACCGCTCATATAGTTGATTAGCCACGGGAACCGACTGTATTCGTGCTTGGCCTGCGCCCCCACGCCCGACCAGGTCCTGCCGCCGTCACGGCTGATATAGAGATCGTCCGACGTGGCATAGCGGTTGGATGTCGACACCACCAGAGTGCCGCCTTGCAGGTCCAGCCCCGAATAGCCGAAGGTGACGTCTTTGGTCGGCGTGGCCGGCGAAATATCGCTCCACGCCCCCGTAGCCGACAGCTTCCAGACCGCGCCATTTTTCACGCCGTGCGGGCCCAGGCCATCGGCGAAGGTGACGTAAAGCGTGCCGTCCTTGTCGACCGCGGCCTGGTGCGGGATCAGCTTTGGCGAGCCCGGGATCAGGCTAAAAGTCTTGCCATCGTCCTTCGACCAGAAGACGCCACCACCCGCCGAGCCTTGGCCATCCGGCGTATTGGTGCCCGAACCGACATAGATGACGCCCTCACCGAACAATACGAAGGTAACGCCGGCCTCGGTATAGCCGTCGACCTTCCGGAAGGACCTGGCGCGATCCAGGCTCACCCACAGGCCATCACGGTTGGTGCCGAGGAAGATCCGGTCGCCATTCCCCGGATCGACCATCAGCCGCTCGCCGGTGCCACGGCCCAGTGCGTTGCCGCCCAGTTTGAACGGCAGCGCCGTCTTTTGCCATGTGGCGCCGCGATCTTCGGAACGGATGACGCCGGCATTCGGCACGCGCGGGCTTAGGTAAAGGCCGCAAGTGGCATAGAGCCGGTCGGCGTTCTGCGGATCGACAGCCAGGGCCAGCGTGCCGAAACAGTCCCAGTCGTCCTTGCCGAAGCCATCCATGAGCGGCACCCAGCGCTTGTTGGCATAGTCGAAGCGGTACGATCCGCCGACATCTGTGCGAACATAAAGAACATCCCTGGCCTTGGGATGATAGAGAAAGCCGTCGACGAAGCCTCCCCCACCCAATGGTATCGTCTTCCAGTCATAAGGCGTGGTTTCGGCCAGGGCTGATCCAGCCATGGCAAGCAGGGACACAGCGGCCAGCAGGCCGTTCAAATTCAACATGTTTCCTCTCGGGCAGCTTCGGGCAGCGCCAGTTGAACGCAAATGTTAGCGCTATCCGGCAGCAAAGGCAGCAGAAAAGTACGATCCATTCCGGTTGACATTGTCCGCGCTCCGCCGGAAAACGCAGCGACAGCGACTTACCAACAGGAGCCCCTATGGCCGGCGTCATCGATCTGAGTCCCGAAACCGTTCACGCCGCGCTCGAAGCCGGTGAAATCCTGCTGGTCGATGTGCGCGAACCGCATGAGTTCGACACGGTCCGCATCGCCGGCGCCGTCAACCTGCCGCTGTCGACCTTCGATCCGGCAGCCCTCCCCTCCGAACCCGGCAAGCGCGTGGTCCTTCAGTGCGCCGGCGGCGTGCGTTCGGTCACGGCCGCCCATCAGGCCCAGGCGGCCGGCGTCGATGTCCACGAACACATGGCCGGCGGCATCAAGGCATGGATGGCCGCAGGACTGCCGGTCCAGTCGTAACCCTTGGCAGGCACTCCGGCTTGCGCCATGATGGAAAAAACATCGTGGAGAGACGGCGTGCCTTCATTGCTTAGAGCCTTAGGCGCCGCGGCGCTGCTGATCGCCACGCCGGTCACGGCCGCCGACATCGCCTTCTGGGATACGCCGCGCCACGGTGGCAACCGCTTCAATGAACAGGCGCCCGACGAGGCCTATTTCCGAGCGCTCCGGGCCACGGGCGCGACCTGGGTCCGCCTGACCTTCTCGAAATGGAAGGGCGACGGCCGCGACTTCCTGATCGGTAATGCCGACGATTATCAGGGCATTCC
>CAMLLA010000094.1 GCA_946480525.1 uncultured Asticcacaulis sp.
GTCAGCGCTGGCCTTGGGCAGGGTCTTGACAGGCTCTGCGCGCGGCGCCGAGGCGACGTCCATGACGCTGCCTGAACCTTGCGCCGTAAGGGAGCCGGGCGCCTGCGGATTGTTGTTGTGCAGCGCCTTGCTCTGGTCCAGGAACTTTTGCAGGTCGAGCCTGGGCGGCGTCAGGTCGGGTGAGACAGGCGTCTGGGCCTGCGCCGCCGATGCGGCCAGAAAAACCGTGCTTGTAATTAGCAAACGAAAAGCTGCGAGCCGCAAAACGGTTCCCCCGAACGTGTGTTTATGTCTCCAGCCGCTCCGCCGTAACCTGGCGGTTCCCCTTAGCTGGCGACCGAGTCCTTAAAGGTCTTGATGATCTTCACCACGGCCTGGACCATATAGGACTGGACCTCTTCCGTGCTGTTCTGCGCCGTCACGAACTTGCCGGCATTGTACTTGGCGGCGGCGACCGACGCATTGGCGTTGATCAGCTGCTGGATTTCATCGGCGCTGAACGACTGAGACTGGCTGCGGGCGATGCTGTCGAGTACGTTTGCTTCCGTTTCCTTGAGGACAACGTCAGCGATGCTGTTGTAACGCGCTTCCTCGGCCGGCGTCATGGCCGACTTTCCGGCGCGCTCCAGCACAACCAGGCGAGTCTGGGCCTTTGTGGCGTCCAGCGCCGTACGCACGCCGCGGGTGACGCCGTTCAGTTGCATCAGCTGCTTGTAGAGATCGATCTTCTTCTGGGCAGCGGCGCTGTCGGCAGCGTCGTTAAGCTGTGCCAGGGCGGGCTTCGCCGCGTCGCCGGCCGCGACCGGCATGTCCGAATAAGCGACGACTTCCTGAGCCGAAGCCGTGCCCGATACAAGGGCAATAGCGGCCGCGGCAATTGCAAATCCGGCAGCAGGTATGCGCATGCAGATTTCCCCTAACCAAAAAAGTTAAGAGACGATACCGAAAGCATGCCCGCGTGGCAATGATTGAATCCGTGATCGTTAATCACAAAGGCAAGGTGTTGCCGTGAGATCGCTCAATATTTCCTCTCCCCACCTGAGGGGAGAGGAAAGGCGCGCAGCGCCAAAGTGAGGGTGAAGCGTAGCAGATACGCGTGTGGCAAGTACAGTAACCCCTCATCCGGTCGAGCAAGCTCGACCACCTTCTCCCCTCGTTGTGGGGAGAAGGGAAGTGAAGACAATGCTTTAAGTCATATGCCCGGTCAGCGGAGTCAAACCGGCGTGCCGTGGCAGTGCTTGAATTTCTTGCCCGAGCCGCCAAAGGGCTGCGTTGCGCAGCCCGTCTTAAGCAAAGAACTTGCGGCTATACCAGCGTGCCGTGGCAGTGCTTGAATTTCTTGCCCGAGCCGCCAAAGGGCTGCGTTGTGCAGCCCGTCTTAAGCAAAGAACTTGCGGCTATACCAGCGTGCCGTGACAGTGCTTGAATTTCTTGCCCGAGCCGCAAGGGCACAGACCGTTGCGCGGCGTGCCTTCCCATCCTGCCGGCAGGGCCGAATGCGGCAGTTGTTCGCGTTGCTCCGGCGTCAGGTCGCTGCTGAGCGTCGGCCCGCGTTCGTTCTGGCCGGTCAGCGGATCGAGGTGCACTTCCTGGAATTGACGGCCCGACGGCGACATGCCCGGCAGCGGCATGGGGGGAGGCGCCAGCTCTTCTTCCTGAGGCTGGAAGCGGATTTCCATGGTCATCAGCCAGCGGGTCACCGAGTGGCGCAGATTGACGAGCAGGGCTTCGAACAGGGTGAAGGCTTCGGTCTTGTATTCGTTGAGCGGATCGCGCTGGCCGTAACCGCGCAGGCCGATGACGGCGCGCAGGTGGTCCAGGTGCATCAGGTGCTCGCGCCAGTGCATGTCGATCATCTGCAGCAGGAACTGCTTTTCGAGCGACTTCATCTGGTCCGAGCCCAGCAGTTGCAGGCGCTCTTCCATCTTGGCCGCAGCCAGGTCCTGGATGCGCTCTTCGATCTCTTCGTTGGCGATGCCTTCCTCGGCCGCCCATACCTCGATCGGCAGATCCAGCCCGGTCAGCGCCATGACCTGTTCCTTCAGGCCGTGAATGTCCCACTGCTCGGCATAGGCCTTGGGCGGCAGGTGGCGGTCGACCAGGTCGTGGATCGTGTCCTGGCGCATTTCGCCGATCAGTTCGGACAGGTCGTCCGCGTCCATGAATTCCTGGCGCTGCTCGAAGACGGCCTTGCGCTGGTCGTTGACCACGTCGTCGTACTTCAGGAGGTTCTTGCGGATTTCGTAGTTGCGCTGCTCGACGCGCTTTTGCGCCGTGGCGATGGCGCCGTTCAGCAGCGGGTGCGTGATGGCTTCGCCTTCTTCAACACCCAGGGTCTTCATCATCGAGTTCAGGCGGTCGCCGGCGAAGATGCGCATCAGGTCGTCTTCGCACGACAGGAAGAACTTGGAACGGCCGGGGTCGCCCTGACGGCCGGTACGGCCGCGCAGCTGGTTGTCGATCCGGCGGCTTTCGTGGCGTTCGGTGCCAAGCACGAACAGGCCGCCGGCAGCCAGCGCGCTCTGCTTCAGGCCGGCGACCTGGGATTCGATCTCGGCCTTCTTGGCCAGGATCTGCTCCTGCGTCACCTGGTTGCCGGCGGCGTCCTGCTCGCTGAGCCAGGCCTGAACGCGCATGTCGACATTGCCGCCCAGCTGGATGTCGGTGCCGCGGCCGGCCATATTGGTGGCGATGGTCACCGCGCCCGGCACGCCGGCGTCGGCGACGATCTCCGATTCCTGCTCGTGGAAGCGGGCGTTCAGGACATTGTGCGGGATGCCCTTGCCGGACTTCCACACGATGTCATAGGCCTCTTCGCCGAGCTTCAGGAGCTCCTTCTTGTCGGCATTGGCATATTGGGCTTTGAGCGTGCGCGACTGCTCGACCTTGTAGCTGTAGCCATTGAGGAACTTCGACAGTTCTTCCGACTTTTCAATCGAGGCGGTGCCGACCAGGATCGGCTGGCCCTTGACGAAGCAATGGGCGACCTGGGCTGCGATGGCGGTGAACTTTTCCGTCTCGGTCCGGTAGACCTCGTCATTGTCGTCGACGCGCTGGATCGGGCGGTTGGTCGGGATTTCCAGCACATCCATCTTGTAGATGTCGCCGAATTCCTGCGCTTCGGTCGCGGCCGTGCCGGTCATGCCCGACAGCTTCTTGTACATGCGGAAATAGTTCTGGATGGTCACCGAGGCCAGGGTCTGGTTTTCCGGCTGGATCTCGACCTTTTCCTTGGCTTCGATCGCCTGGTGCAGACCTTCCGACAGGCGACGGCCCGTCATCATGCGGCCTGTGAATTCGTCGATCAGGATGATCTCGTCGTCCTTGACGATATAGTCCTTGTTGAGCGTGTACAGCGTATTGGCGCGCAGGGCCTGGTTGGCGTGGTGAACCAGGCTGATATTGGCCGGGTCATACAGGCCAGCCGTGTCTTCGGCCAGGTAGCCGCCGGCGGCGAGGATTTCCTCGAGCTCTTCGGAGCCCTTTTCCGACAGCAGGACCTGACGCTGTTTTTCGTCCAGTTCGAATGTTTCCGGATCCTGGATCAGCTCGCGAATCGTCGCGTCGAGGATCTTGTACAGTTCCGAACGGTCTTCGGTCGGGCCGGAGATGATCAGCGGCGTGCGGGCTTCATCGATCAGGATCGAGTCGACTTCGTCGACAATGCAGAAGTTATGGCCGCGCTGCACCATTTCCTGGCGGCTGTAGGCCAGGTTGTCGCGCAGGTAGTCGAAGCCGAATTCGTTGTTGGTGCCGTAGGTGACGTCGGAATTGTACGCCTGCTTGCGCTGTCCCTGCGACAGGCCCTGGACGATGACGCCGGTCGACATGCCGAGGAAGCGGTAGACCCGCCCCATCCATTCGGCGTCGCGCTTGGCCAGATAGTCGTTTACCGTGATCAGGTGAACGCCCTTGCCTTCGAGCGCGTTGAGATAAACCGGCGCGGTCCCGACCAGCGTCTTGCCTTCACCAGTCCGCATTTCGGCGATGCCGCCCTTGTGCAGAATCATTCCGCCGACCAGCTGGACGTCGTAATGGCGCTGGCCGATCGAACGCCAGGCCGCTTCGCGCGTGACGGCGAAGGCTTCGTCCATCAGGTTGTCGAGCGTCTGTCCCTTGGCCAGACGTTCGCGGAACAGGACCGTCTGGTGGGCCAGTTCCTCATCGCTCATCGCCTTGTACCTGGGTTCCAGCGCGCTGATCTTCTGGGCCCGGGCCATGAAGCCCTTGACCTTGCGATCGTTGGAAGAACCGAAAAGCATTTTGGCGAGAGCCAGCATGGGAAACCCTAAGTAACAGAGATGGAAGAGCGCTTTTCAGACCTTGCCTTGACGGGCATCTTTCTGGCGTATTTCTTGCTTATGAAGCGTGTCGCCGTCAAAATGCTCTTGAACAGGTAAGGGGTGAAAACCGCTTTTCAAGCGCGGGAATGACTTAAGCGGCGGAATGGTGTATGTCAACGCGGCAGCCGTTAACGGCTCCGGCATTTAAAGTCTAATGGCGATTGGGGCGGTACTCATGTCATTGAAATGGAACTTCGGGCGCATGGTGATGCTGTCCGTGCTTCTGGCTGGCGGCCTGGCCATGGCGTCATGCCAGAAACAGGAACAGACGGAACGGCCGCCCGAGCCCGGCGACATCGCCGTGGCGCGCGTCGACGGCCACACCATCTGGTCGTCGGACGTGCGCAACGAGGCGGTGGCCCAGGGTCAGATCGGTCCGGGCGAACCGCTTGACATGACGTCGGACCTGTTCAGCCGCACCCTGGAAGAAGTCATCGACCAGCGCCTGCTGGCCCGCGCCGCCTCGCAAAAGGGCCTGGATCGCTCGATCGCCGCCCAGCGCCGTCTCGACGCCGCGCGCGACCGCATCCTGGGCGACATGCTGGTCGAAAACACCATCGACCGCGATATCGACGAAAAGGCCGTGAAGTCGCACTACGACGAACAGGTCAAGCTGTCGAAGCAATCGGAGGAAATCCGCGCCCGTATTATTTTGGTCAAGAGCAAGTCCGACGCCGAGGCCATCCTGAAACAGATTCAGGGCGGCGGCATTTTCGAAGCCCTGGCGATGGAACGGTCGATCGACCAGGCGACGCGCTTCAATGGCGGCGACATGGGCTATTTCACCACCGACATTATGCCGTCTTCGTTCAAGCCGGTGCTGGCGACGGCCAAGACGGGCGACACGGTCGGTCCCGTCCAGGCCGAAGGCGGCTGGGCGCTGTTGCGCGTCGAGGACCGCCGTCCGGAACAGTTGCCGACGCTCGAGGAAGAGCGCCCGGTGATCATGCGCTTTTTGATCTACAATCAGGTCGCGGGCCTTTTGACCAACCTGCGCAAGAAGGCCCAGGTCAACTATCTCGTTCCCAAGGGCCTGAGCGGTGGCGAGGACCAGGAACCGGCCGGCGCGCCCAAGGTCGCCGAAAGCCAGGCGTCGGACGCCGCAGCGGAAGCGTCGCAGAGCGCATCGGCCAATGGTGTCGCCGTCGCCCAGCCCTTGGGGGGTGCAAAGCCCGCAACATCGCAACTTCTGGCCAAGACGCCGCCCTTGCCGAAAAAGAGCGGCAACTGACCAAAAAGACCGTCATGTTCTGGCATGGCGGTCTTTTTTTATGAGCGCTGTTGCAAAGGCGGCCATCCGCGATTAAGGCCGGACCTAGAGCATTTCCCGGCGAAGTGGACACCGGTTCGCCGTTAGGAAATGCGACGAAACAAGGCTTAGAGTACTGCCCGCTTCATCTGAAGCGGGCAGTACTCTAAGATTTTACGGGAGCGCGCATATGGCCAAGACACCCCCCAGGAGCGACAAGTCGCCTGCCCTTGAGCGTGCACTCGACCCGTTGACCAATGCCATCAAGAGTGCGGTCCAGCAGGGGGCGGATCTGGTGTCGTCCCTGGCGCCGCACGCCGACGCCCCTAAGCCTGCCGCCGCGCCCGGCAAGCCCGGCCTGGCCGTGTCGCCCCTGGCCGTGCCTCTGCCCGGGATGCCGCCGGTCGCCGGCGTCGTCATGGCCACCGACCGCGCCGGTTTCTACAAACACGAGCGCAAGGACGTCCTGCTGATGAAGTTCGCCGAAGGCACTACCTGTGCCGGCGTCTTCACCCGCCACACCATCGGCTCGGCGCCGGTTGACTGGTGCAAAAAACAGCTTGAGGCCAACGAAGGCATGGACGTGCGTGCGCTGGTCGTCAACGCCGGCTGCGCCAATGCCTTTACCGGCAAGCAGGGCGCCGACGCGGCCCGGCGCACGGCATCGGCTCTGGCGCGCCGTATCGACTGCCGCCAGCGCGACATCATGCTGGCCTCGACCGGTGTTATCGGCGTGGTGCTGGATGACGCCAAGATCGCGGCGCGATTCTACGAGCTTGAAAAGAACCTGCGCGCCGACGCCTGGCACGAGGCGGCGCAGACCATCATGACCACCGATACCTTCCCGAAGGGGGCTTACGAGATCGCCGAGATCGACGGCGTCAGCGTTCGCATCGCCGGGATCGCCAAGGGATCGGGCATGATCGCGCCGGACATGGCGACCATGCTGGCCTTCATCGTCACCGACGCCACCCTGTCGCCGGGTGTGCTGCAAAGCCTGCTGGCGCTGTACACACGCACGACCTTCAACTCGGTGACGGTCGACGGCGACACCTCGACCAATGACACCTGCCTGCTGTTCGCCACGGGGGCAGCTGGTGCGCCGCGCATCGCGCGGGCCGGCGACAAGCGTCTGGCCGATTTCAAGGAAAAGCTTGAGCGCGTCATGCATTCGCTGGCGACGCAGCTGATCCGCGACGGCGAAGGCGCCACCAAGTTCGTCAAGGTCAATGTCACCGGCGCTTCCAACCCGGCTTCGGCGCGCAAGATCGCCAAGTCGATCGCCGAAAGCCCGCTGGTCAAGACGGCTATTGCCGGTGAGGACGCCAACTGGGGCCGAATCGTCATGGCCGTCGGCAAGACCGAGGAACCGGTTGAGCGCGAACGTCTGGGGATCAAGTTCGGTAACCTGGTGGCTGCGGAACACGGCGCGGTGTCGCTGGGGTACGACGAAGCCGCCATGAGCGCCTATATGAAGAACCAGGAGCTGGAGATCAGCGTCGATGTCGGTGTCGGTAGGGCGTCAGCGCATGTGTACACCTGCGACCTGACGCACGGGTACATCAGCATCAACGGCGACTACAGAAGCTAGGGAAATCGCCATCCTTGGCCGATTAATACGCAGTCGTCGCTTGCAGGTACAAAAGTACCTGCTGCGCTAGCCGGCTAGCACTCGACTCAAGGCTGACGATTTCCGCGACCAACTATACCTCCCCGACTTGTCGGGGAGGGGGACCGCACGAGACGGTGCCTGCACCGACGAGATGCGGTGGTGGGGTATCTTGATTGTCATGAAGCTGAATTTAAAGACCTCTTTGAGCTGCGCCGTTCTTTTGTGAAGGTCACGCTATGAAAACCGTTCTTGTCGTAGCTGCCGCCCTGGTCGATTCCGATGGCCGCGTGCTGATCGCCCAGCGTCCGGATGGCAAGCAGTTGGCCGGGCAGTGGGAGTTTCCCGGCGGCAAGGTCGAGCTTGGCGAAACGCCTGAAAACGCCCTGATCCGCGAGCTTCAGGAAGAACTGGGTATCACAGTCAAACAGGCCTGCCTTGCGCCGTTCGTTTTCGCCTCGCACACCTATGAGAGCTTTCATTTGCTGATGCCGCTCTATCTCATCCGCCGCTGGGACGGCGAGCCTGAGGCCCGTGAACACAAAGCGCTCAAATGGGTTCGGCCCAACGATATGCGCAATTACGAGATGCCCCCGGCCGACCTGCCGCTGGTGGCATGGTTACAGGATTTCATCTGAATATTAATATCGACCGGATACCGGGCGTTAGGCCAACAGGCGCACACTGGGTGATCATCGGGGAGGTGATGCCATGTCTGCACCTATCTATTCCGAACGCCCGGACCAGGGCCGCGCGCCTGAACAAAGCCGGGGCGTGATCCGGACCCTGGCCCTTGTCAGCGTACTGGTCGCCGGCGCGTCGCTTCTGACCAGTTTGCAATACGGCACGCGCGACGGCGCAGTGATCCAGATCCAGCATCGCATCGCCTTTGTCGGCTGCGGCGCCGCGCGCTTCGTCAACCTGGCGCCGGCGCGGATCGGCCAGCCGGGCTACTGGCGGCACCTCGATCAGGACAGTGACGGGGTGTCGTGCGAACGCTGACCGGCCCTAAACCTTGCCTTCCTTGACGCCGAGCGCATCGGCCAGCCGCATCTTGGCCGAGCCGGGGCGCAGGGGTTTCTGTTGCGATTCGTGCGGCTTCCAGCCCGACAGGGTGATGATCTCGAAGGTCGCGGCAATGCGGCCTTCGTCGTCGGCGAAGCGTTCGAAATAAAGCTCCGATGCGCGCGTCAGGATGGCGCGGTTCAGACCCTTGCGCGGCCGGTCGATCAGGACATTGCTTTCGCCCATGGCGCGCAGATCGGCCATCAGCTTGAGCGGATGCGCATAGGAGACGACGACACGGTCGGAATCGACGACCGGCATGTTGAAGCCCGTCCGGCGCAGCAGGTCGATCAGGTCGGGACCTTCGGCAAAGGGCGCAACGCGCGGCCCATAGCCGCCGCGCATCTCAAGCTCGGCCTCCATCAGGCAGCCGCGCAACTCCTTCAGCGTTTCGCCGCCGAACAGCGAGGCGACGAACAGGCCATCAGGTTTAAGTGCGCGACGGATCTGCACCAGCACGCCCGGCAGGTCGTTGGCGGCGTGCAGGGCCAGGGTGCTGACGACGAGATTGAGGCTTTCGTCACCGAACGGCAACTGTTCCTCATCCATGACCAGGCGCGGCCGGGCGCCATTGAATGCCTCCGACAGGTCGCCTTCGATCAGCACGCCGATCTTGCCGGCCGCGGGCGAGCCGGCCAGCTCACGGCGAAAGGTGCCATCGCGCGCGCCGATCTCCAGCGCCACATCGAAGTGCCGGTTGATGCCGCTTAAGGAGTGCAACAGGTCTTCGATGGCGCGGTCGCGCAGGAAAGAGGCTTGCGCAAAACCCTTGGCCGCGCGATCAAGACGGCGGGCCAGCAGGGAACGGTCGAACAGACGGGGCGGGGACATGAACTTCTATATAGGGCGGACGGACGCGTGCCGAAACTGATGAACCGTCTAGGCCATATCGCGGCCGAGGTTAAGGAGTTTGTCGCGACTCTCAGCCTGGCGCCGCTACGATCGGCCGCCCTCGACGCGATCGACATCGTCTTCCCGCCGCACGGCCTGGCGAAGGACGGAGATGAACCCCTGCTTCAGGGGGGCATGGAGCCCGGCCAATGGTCGCGCATCCGTTTCCTGTCGGACGAAGGTTGCGACATGTGCGCACGGCCCTTCGACGGCGGACTGCATTACGGAAAAGGGGCCTTGTGCAGCGGCTGTGCCGAGAAGCCCCTTCCGTTCAAACGGACGCGGGCGGCCTGCCTCTATGGCGATGCGTCGAAAGATATCATCCTGGCGTTCAAACATGCTGACCGTCTGGACCTGACGCCTGTGCTGACGTGCTGGCTGGAGCGGGCAGGGGCCGACCTGCTGGCCGGTGCGGATATCCTCGTGCCTGTCCCCTTGCATCCCGTGCGGCTGCGCGAAAGGCGGTACAATCAGGCGGCGGAACTGGCGCGGCCGATGGCAAGGCGGGCGGGGCTCATCTATGCGGCGGACGCCCTGTCGCGGGTCAAGGCAACGAAGTCGCAGGGGCATGCCAGCGCCCGGATGCGCTGGGACAATGTGCGAAACGCCTTCGCCGTGACGGCATCAGGCCGCAAACAGGTGGCGGGCAGGCACATCGTCCTGATCGACGACGTGTTTACGACAGGCGCAACCTTGCGGGCGTGCGCCGACACCTTGCTGAAGGCCGGCGCGCGGCAGGTCGATACCCTGGTCATTGCCCGCGCCGTACCCCAACCGGAACTTTAAAATTCCCGGAAATACCCTATATTGAACTTGTACCCGGGTTGCTTCAGAACGGTTTTAACCGAAGCATCAAAGAGTTAGTTAAATGGCCAAGATCGAAATCCACACCAAGCCCTATTGCCCCTATTGCGAGCGCGCCAAGGCGCTGCTGGAAGACAAGGGCGCGGAGTATACCGAAATCGTCGCGTCCAGCGATCCTGGGCTGCGCGCCGAAATGAATGAACGGTCCGGCCGTTTCACCTATCCGCAAATCTTCATCGATGATCTGCATGTCGGCGGTTGCGACGACCTGATGGCGCTTAATCAGCGCGGTGGTCTCGATCCGCTGCTGGCGGCCTGACCGTGGTCAATGTCGCGCTTGTCCAGACCTGTACGCCCGCCTCTCAACAGGCGGCGCTGGACCATGCGCGGCCATTGATAGTTGAAGCGGCCGAAGGTGCGGACTTCGTATTATTGCCGGAATGCGCCAACCTTATGGAACAGCGCCGCGACCTCAAGGCCGGCAAGCTGGCCGCCGAAAGCGACGATGTCTTCGTCCAGGATGTGCGGCAGTTGGCGCGCGATCTCAAGACGCCTGTTCTTATTGGCTCGGTGATCGTCAAGGCGGAGCGCTCAAGTAACGATAGCGGTAGCGCAGATCAAAATTATAGCGAGAAATCCGCTAATCGCTCGCTGATGATCGACGCGAACGGCGAGATCACGGCGCGCTACGACAAGGTCCATCTGTTCGACGCAGATACACCCGATGGCAAGTCCTATCGCGAAAGCGCGACCATGCGCCCGGGAACCGAGGCGGTGGTGGCCGATACGCCGTGGGGCGGGATGGGCCTGAGCATCTGTTATGATGTGCGTTTCGCCTATCTCTACCGGACGCTGGCGCGCCGCGACGTGCAGATGATCTCTGTGCCGGCGGCCTTTACGGTTCCGACGGGCCGGGCGCATTGGGAAGTCATGTTGCGGGCCCGCGCTATAGAGACGGGCGCTTTTGTGCTGGCGCCAGCGCAGGGTGGGGCGCACGAAGACGGCCGGCACACCTGGGGCCATTCGATGGTTGTCGGGCCATGGGGCCAGGTGATCGCGGTCCTGGACCACGATCGCCCGGCGGTCCTCAGGGCCGAGCTGGACTTTAGTGAGGTTGTGAAGGCGCGGCAGGCTCTACCGCAACTCCTTCATGACCGGGAGTTGTCAGTATGATCAAGTACGCGTTGAAATGCGAAGTCGATCATGGCTTCGAAGCATGGTTCCCGTCTTCTGACGGATTCGATGAGCAGAGCCGCCAGGGCCTGGTCCAGTGTCCGATGTGTGGTTCGTCGTCGGTCAGCAAGGCCATCATGGCGCCAATGGTGCGGACCTCGAAGGAGATCCCGTCGCCGCAGCAGGTGATGGCCGAGATGCTCTATAAGGTCCGTAAGCACGTCGAATCGACGCATGACTATGTCGGCGCGGGCTTTGCCGCAGAGGCACGCGACATGCACGAAGGCCTGACGCCCGAACGGCCGATCTATGGCGAGGCAACGCCGGATGAGGTCAAGGCGCTGGTTGACGATGGCGTGCCCGTGGCGGCGCTGCCGGTTATCGAGCGCAAGGACGAGAAGGCGGTAGGGGCCCAGAAGAAGCTGAACTGAGGATTCGTGCGGCCTGCAGAAATTAAAAACCCTCCGGTTTGACCAGAGGGTTTTTTATTTTAAGCTTCTTCGGTCGCCGCTTCGGTCTTGCGCTTGGGGCGGCCGCGCTTTGGCTTGACGACCTCCTCGGCCGGCGCTTCTTCGGCAACGGCCGCTGTCACAGGGGCAGGCGTGCGCAGGAAGGCCGGCAGGTCGTCGCGGATCGCCGGCTGCTCGCTGGCTTCCGGCTGCGGTGCCGGACGGCTGGCGGGACCACCAAGCGGTTCCGTAGAAGCAATGAAGCCGTTGCCCTGCGGCGCG
>CAMLLA010000095.1 GCA_946480525.1 uncultured Asticcacaulis sp.
ACCCCTTGCTCCAAACGGGGTCTTCAATGCCGGGGAGTGTATTCATGCTTATTTCACGTCGCAGCCTTATTGCGTCCACGGCGGCTATCGCCGGGACGTCGGCCCTGCCAGCCTTCGCAGCCGAGCCGTTTGTCGTCTATGACGACGAACTGAAAAACGGCTGGCAAAACTGGAGCTGGGCGAAGACGGAACTCTCGGTTCCGATCGGTGGCGCCAAACCCATCAAGGTCGAGGGCGATCCGTGGTCCGCGCTCGGCCTGGGCCACGAACCGTTTTCGACAGCGCCGTACACCAAGCTGACCTTCTTCATCAATGGCGGGCTTGAAGGCGGACAGAACATCGCGATCAAGGCATTGGCCGACGGCAAGGCGATCGAATCCAACTGCCTTATCACACTGAAGCCGAAGTCATGGCAGCCCGCGGCCATCGCGCTCAAGGACTTCGCCGCCGAGAACAAGACGATCAATGGTCTCTGGTTCCAGGCCCAGGCCAATGCCTATTCGGCCTACTACATCACGAAGATACAGTTTGAATAGCTGAGGCGCAGCATGGCGTGCCGCATAAGCGTCTAGAGACGCTTCGGAGCTCCGACATAACCTTATGCGGACAACACTGGATTTGGCGAGGCGGTGGTTATATGTGTAACCACCGCCTTTCGCATGTCCGAGACAGCCATGACCGCTGATTCTGCCCATCCCGTTTTCCAGACCTATGACGTCACGACCCACCCGTCGCAGGGCGTCGCCAATGTCGCGGCCTTGCGCAGGGAAATGGCGGCGCAGGGCCTCGACGGCTTTATCGTGCCGCACGAGGATGAGCATCAGAACGAGTACCTGCCTGACGCCAATGAGCGCCTGGCCTGGGTATCGGGCTTTACGGGATCGGCCGGCGCGGCGATCGTCTTTAGCGACCGCGCCGTCCTGTTCGCCGACGGTCGTTATACGTTGCAGTCGCGGGAACAGACCGATCCCTCGGTCTTCGACGTCAAGGATTTTCACGCCGCCGCCCTGGCCGACGAACTGCTGGGTGTCGCCGCCGGCAAGGTCGTCGGCTATGATCCGCGCCTGGTTACGCCGGACAGCTTAAGCCGCCTTCACGCTGCCGCCAAAGCCGCCGGGGTCACGCTGAAGGCCGTCGGCGTCAATCCGCTCGATGCCGCCTGGGGCAGCGCCCGCCCGGCCCAGCCCGCCGCGGCGATCGTGCCGCAACCGCTTGATTACGCCGGCCTGTCGTCGCCGGAAAAGCGCGCCCAGATCGCGCGTAACCTGACCGCCAACGGTGTGGCGGCAGCGCTGATCACTGCGCCGTCGTCACTTGCCTGGCTGTTCAACATTCGTGGCGGCGATGTCATCCGCTCGCCCCTGCCGCTGGGGCAGGCCGTCCTCAAGGCCGACGGTAGCGCTGAATTGTTCGTTGAGCCCGTCAAGATCTCCGAAGGCCTGCTCGAATGGCTGGGCAACGAGGTCAGCGTCAAAACGCCCGCCGACATCCCGGCCAGCCTGCGCGCATTGGAAGGCGAAGCCGTGCTGATCGATCCGGCTCAGTCGTCGGCCTTCTGGTTCGAAGCCCTGGCCGCGGCCGGCGCCACGCCGGTTGCGCAGGATGATCCCTGCCTCCTGCCACGGGCCTGCAAGAACACCACGGAAATCGCCTGCACCCGGGCCGCTCATATCCGCGACGGCGCCATCCTGACGACCTTCCTGCATTGGGTGGCAACGGAAGCGCAAGCCACCCTGCCGACCGAGATCGAGGTGGCGCAGAAGCTGGAAGCATTGCGCGTGGCCAGTGGCGGACTGAAGGATCTGAGCTTCGACACCATTTCCGGCTTCGGGCCGCATGGCGCCCTGCCCCACTATCGCGTCAACAGCAACAGCAATATCCCGATCCAAAAGGGCAACCTCCTGCTGGTCGATTCCGGCGGCCAGTTCATGGACGGCACGACCGATGTCACCCGCACCATGGCCATTGGTACGCCCAGCGCCGAACACCGACGCATGTTCACCCTGGTCCTAAAGGGACACATAGCGCTGGCGACTGTGAAATTCCCGGCCGGCACGACAGGTACCCACCTTGACGCCCTGGCCCGGCAATTCCTTTGGGCCGAAGGCTTCGACTATGATCACGGCACGGGTCACGGCGTCGGTGTCTATCTCGGCGTCCACGAAGGACCTCAACGGATATCGAAAGCCTTAAACCGCTACGCCCTGCAAACCGGCATGATCGTTTCGAACGAGCCCGGCTTTTATAAAGAAAACGACTTCGGCATCCGCATCGAGAACCTCCAGTTCGTCACCGAAGCCGTCATCCCGAAGGGCGGTGAACGCGCCATGCACGGTTTCGAAAACCTGACCTGGGCGCCGATCGACCGCGACCTGATCGACGTCGCGCTGCTGACGCCGGTCGAGCGTGCCTACATGGATTGGTACCATGGCCGCGTGCTGGAACTGATCGGACCGCTGGTCAATCAGGACGTTCGCGCATGGCTGGAAACGGTCTGCGCGCCACTTTAGCCTCTACCGTATAAGGGCATCCCGGCAGCCATCACTGTAACAAACGGAATGTTCGCCTCGGGCGGAAGGGTCGCCATGTGCACGACCGTTCGTGCGACATGGGCGACGTCCATGCGCGGTTCGGGCCTGACTTGCCCATCGGCCTGAAGCACGCCGCTATCCATGCGCGCCGACATGTCCGTGACCGCGTTGCCGATGTCGATCTGGCCGCAGGTAATGCCGTGCGCCCGGCCGTCCAGGATTATGGACTTGGTCAGGCCCGTCATGGCATGCTTGCTGGCGACATAAGGCGCCGACAGCGGCCGCGGCCCATAGGCCGATACCGAGCCGTTATTGATGATCCTGCCGCCTTGAGGCGTCTGCGCCTTCATGATCCGCATGGCCGCCCGCGCGCACAGCATAGCCCCCAGCACATTGACGTCGAGCACCGCACGCAGGTCGGCGACAGGCAGTTCGTCGAGCGGCACGGCGGCCGCGCTGACACCGGCATTGTTGAACAAAAGATCGACACGGCCAAAGCGGGCTACGGTCTGGTCAAACAATGCGTCAACTGAGACTTCGTCCGTCACGTCGGTCGGGATCGCAACGGCGTTTGGGGCCAGCGCGACGGTTTCTTCCAGGGTCTGCGCACGACGGCCAGCCATCACGCCCGTAAAGCCGGCTTCGGCCAAAGCTATGGCAACCGCCCGGCCGATGCCGCTGCCCGCGCCCGTGACAATGGCGACCTTGCTCATGCGATCATCGCCAGCCATTCGTCCTCGGTAAGGGTCTTGATACCCAGTTCAGCGGCCTTTTTCAGCTTCGATCCTGCCCCCGGGCCGGCGACGAGAAGATCCGTCTTCGCCGATACGGAGCCCGACACCTTGGCGCCCAGCCGTTCAGCCTGCGCCTTGGCTTCATCGCGCGTCATCTTTTCCAGCGAGCCGGTGAACACTACCGTTTTTCCGGAAATGGCGTGATCTCCAGCGGCAACTTCGGCGTCGCGCACCGTCACCTGAGCGAGAAAGCGGTCATAGATGGCGCGTTGATAGGGATGGGCGAAGTAGCTGATGACCGAGTTGGCGACGACCGGACCGATCTGGTCGAAGTGCTCGAAGGCATCGCGCGCCTCCTGGTCGCCTTCGGCCGCCTTGGTCAGTGTTGTGCGGAATGCCTCTTCCGAGCCGAAGGCGCGCGCCAGCAGCTTGGCTGTCGTTTCGCCGACGTGCTTGATGCCGAGCGCGGCGATAAAGCGCTCCAGGGGCAAATCGCGGCGGCTTTCGATCGAAGCGAACAGGTTTCGGACGCTTTGCTCGCCCATGCCTTCGCGATCCTTCAGCTTTTTCAGATTCGTCCGGTCGCGTTCAGCCAGGGTGAAGATGTCGGCCGGCTCCTTGATCAGCCCGTCATCATAGAACTTCTGCAGCTGCTTTTCCCCCAGGCCTTCGATGTCGAGCACGCGGCGGCTGACGACATATTTCAGATACTCGACACGCTGATGCGGACAGGCCTGGTCGCCGGAACATTTACGCGCCACCCCCTCGCCGCCACCGACAGTAGCTTCACGCACGACCTCGGTCTTCAGTGGGCATGGGCACAGTTTCGGGAATTCATAAACCTGCGCATCGGCAGGGCGCTCGGCCAGTTCGATGCCGACAATCTGCGGGATAACGTCACCGGCGCGCTGGACGCGGACCATGTCGCCAATACGGATATCCTTGCGCTCGATCTCATCGGCATTGTGCAGGGTCACATTGGTAACGACGACACCGCCGACATTGATCGGCTCGAGGCGCGCAACGGGCGTCAGCGTCCCGATCCGCCCAACCTGAATGTCGATGCCGCGCAGGCGTGTCAGCGCCTGCTGAGCCGGAAACTTGTGCGCAATCGCCCAGCGCGGGCTGCGCGACACAAACCCCAGACGGCGCTGCCAGTCGAGGCGGTCGACCTTATAGACCACACCGTCGATATCGTAGCCGAGTTGCGAACGCGTCTTGCCGATATGATCATAGAGTTCAAGCAGTCCAGCTGTGCCTTCGACACGGCGAGAGTTGGGATTAACCTCGAAACCCCAGGCGCGGAAGCAGTCGAGCGCCTCGCTCTGGGTCTTGACGAAGTCTGGATCGCTGACCTCGCCCCAGGCATAGGCAAAGAAGCGCAAGGGGCGCGACGCTGTCACGTTGGCGTCGATCTGGCGCAGCGAGCCCGACGCAAAGTTGCGCGGATTGGCGTAGGTCCGTCCGCCTTCGGCGATGGCCTTGGCATTCATCTCCGCGAATTCGGCCAGGGGCATGTAGACCTCGCCGCGGATTTCGATCCTTTCCGGAAAACCGGAACCTTTCAACACATGCGGAACATTCCTGATGGTCCTGACGTTTTGCGTGATGTCCTCGCCGACCCGGCCGTCGCCGCGCGTCGCCGCGCGCACAAGCTGGCCGTTGACATAAAGGATACTGCACGACAGGCCGTCGATCTTGGGTTCGGCGGCGTAGGCGACAACCTCGTCTTCAGGCAATTTCAGGAAACGCTTCAGGCTCTTCTCAAAATCGGTGATGTCGTCGGCGTCGAAGGCGTTGTCGAGCGACAGCATGGGAATGCCGTGCGTCACCTGTGCGAACTTTTCCGACACCGGCGCGCCGACCTGTTCGGTCGGGCTGTCAGGCGTTTTCAATTCGGGGAATTGCCCCTCAAGGTCGCGCAACTGCTTTTCGAGCGCATCGTATTCGGCGTCGGTCAGTTCCGGCGTTTCTTCGCGGTAATAGAGTTCGCGATGATATTTGACCTGGGCCGCCAGATCGGCGTGCGCCATGCGGGCGTCGTCGAGCGTCATGGAGAGAATTCCCAAACTGTTGGAGAATCCTACCTGCCACAAAGTCCCATTCGTGTCAGTGGCTCAATATGTGTCAGGATCGAATGGTTCGCGTTCGAGCGACTTTTTCGTCAGTTGGTAACATATCCAGATGAGCGACACCACGCCGCCAGCGATCAGGGCCGCCGGATAGGCCGGCCGCATATCCTCGATAAAAAAGGCCGAATGCGCGTAGGCCATACCCTTGTCATGAATGATATAGATAGCGGTGCCGCCGATGGTCAGGGCGGCGACGACGGCAAACTGAATCACGAAATAGATCAGACGACCGATCACGGCCTTGCCTTCCTTATGCCAGTTCGGCGCTCTTCAACCTCTGCGCCGCCGCACGGGCTTCCGGCGTGATTTCCGCGCCGGCCAACATGCGCGCCAGTTCCTCAAGGGTCTGCGCTTCGTCCAGGCATTGTACGCTTGAACGCACGCCTTCGCCACCCTCAAAGAGATAAGCCGCTTTTGACACCTTCAGGTGCTGGTCGCCGCGCGCCGCCACCTGCGGGCTGTGCGTCACGACGATCACCTGCGAGGTTTGCGCCAGCTTCTTGAGGCGCAGGCCAACGGCGTCGGCAACGGCGCCGCCGACCCCCTGATCGACCTCGTCGAAGATCATGACCGGCGAGACGGCTTCGTCGCCGCCGCGCGTCGCCAGCGCCGCCTTCAGTGCCAGGGCGAAACGCGCCAGCTCCCCGCCCGACGCAATCACACCCAGCCCCCCCCATTCGGCGCCCGGGTTGGTCTTGACCTCGAACTCGACGACGTCACCGCCATTGCTGCCATAGCGCTCCGGCTCAAGCGCCGTGACACGCACGCGGAAGCGCGCCTTGTCGAGCTTGAGCGGCGTCAGCTCCGCCATGACCGCCGCCGTCAGCGTCTCGCCGGCGGCGATACGGCGCGCGCGCAAGGCATCGACGGCGACATGGAAGTGACCTTGAGCCTCGGCGATCGCCTTGTCCAGCCGCGCCAGATGCGCATCCAGATCCTCAATTTCGTTAAGCGCCCTGGCGATGCGCGTACGCTCCTTAGGCAGGTCGTCGACCAGCACGCCCAGCTTGCGCGCCGCAGCCCGCAGGGCAAACAGGCGCTCTTCGACCCTGTCCAGTTGTCCCGGCTCGAAATCCAGACTGTCGGCAGCCTGGTCCATCAGGGCCAGGGCTTCATCGGCCGCCATCAGCGTACGGTCGAGTGCGTCCGCCGCCGCCGTCAGGCGCATCAGCACCGGGTCCTCGCCGGCGGCCCCCGCCTGAATGGCGCGGGTGCGGGCATGATCGAGCGCACGGAAGGCTTTGACGAGGCGTTGCGACAACTGATCTCCGCCCACGGCGTCACGCGCTTCGGTGATATCTTCGAGCGCACGTTCACCCGCGCCCAGAAGCGCGCGTTCGGACGCCAGTTCCGCTTCTTCGCCAACCTGCGGATTAAGGCGGTCGAGTTCCTGAAGGCGTGCGGTCAGCTGTTCCAGCTCCGCCTTGTCGCTCTGAACGCGCTTGAGCAGGTCGCGATGCTCGTCCTTCAAGCCTTTCAGCACCTTGAAGGTCTCGGCTACGGCCGCGCGCTCAGCGCCCGTTCCGCCATAGGAATCGAGCATGCCCAGGTGTGCACGCGCATCAAGAAGACCGACCGTCTCATGCTGGCCATGCACTTCCAGCAGGCTTTCGCCCAGTGCTTTCAATACGGCCACGCTCACCGGCTGATCATTGACGAAGGCCTTGGAGCGGCCATCCCGCGTCACAACCCGGCGCAGCAGCAGGGCTTCCCCGGACTCGACACCTAAGCCGCGCTCTTCGAGGAAATCATACAGCGGATGACTGGCCGTCAGCTCGAACTCGGCGGTTACCGATGCCTGGGACGCGCCCGACCGAATCAGACCGGCATCGGCGCGCGCACCGGTAGCCAGACCAAGACTATCAAGGAGAATGGATTTACCGGCGCCGGTTTCACCCGTCAGAACGCTCAGGCCCGGGCGAATATCCAGATCGAGTCGGTCAACAAGGACAACATCGGCAATGGTCAGGCGGGTCAGCATAATTAGCCGTCCATGAAATTCCGGACGACTCACACCAGTTGTCCGCAGCATACGCATTAAAGCGCATTTTGTGCGAAACGCAAGAACAAATAGAGAACCTGACGCAGCCCCGCGCCTTAGCCGCCTTTTAGACGTTTGGGCGCATAAAGCTGAACCAGCCTTTTTTCTTTTTCGTATCAGGGGCTTCCGGGCCTTTTTTCCCGTTAGGGTCCGGCTTCACGGCTGGCGTATCACCCTTCTCGGTCAAAAGCTTGTAGGCCTTGCCGTACCAGCGATCGCCCGGATAGTTATAGCCAAGCACGGCGCCGACACGCACGGCTTCGTCGTGCAGCCCCATCATCTCGTTGGCTTCGACAAGACGGTAAAGTGCTTCCGGCGTATGGCTGGTCGTCTGGTATTCGGTCGCGACCGACTTGAAACGGCCCACTGCCGCCAGCGGCTGGTTGTCGTTCAGATACCAGCGGCCGATCTCCATCTCCTTACCCGCCAGTTGGTCGCGCACCATGTCGATCTTGACGCGCGCATCGCGGGCATATTCGGTGTCGGGATAGCGGCGTACGACATCGCCCAGCAGGCCCAGCGCCGAAGTCGTATAGGCCTGGTCGCGGCCGACATCGACGATCTGTTCGAACGAGCAGATGGCCTTCATGTAATAGGCATAAGGCGTCAGTTCGCTGCCGGGATAGAGATGGATGAACTGATCGGCCGCCTGTGTGGCTTCCTGATAGCTTCCGCCCTGGTAGTTGGCATAGATGGTCATGACGATCGCGCGGCGCGACCATTCCGAATAGGGGTGCTGACGCTGGACTTCCTCGAAGTACTGGACGGCGTCCTTCCACTGCTTGTCGTCAAGGCGTTCCATGCCTGTCGCGTACAGCAGTTCCACGGGGCGTTCTTCATAGACCAGATGCTCGGTCTTGCCGCGATTGGCGCATCCGGTCAACGCAACGGACGAAACCGTGGCCAGTAGAATTACAGCCGCGGAGGTCTTGAGAAGCCGTACAGCGTTCACGCCAGATAACCCTTTTCCCTGGCGCCTTATACCGGCGCCTCGCCATAGAATCTTTGCTCACTGCACTTTTCGAAGAAAGCGCCCCAGTGGCGGATACATCTACACGAGGGCAAGGCCCGCGCCAACCGGAGAATTAGCCGACCTCGGCCAGATCCGCGCCGCGTGTGACGATACGGTAGCTATCCGGGGCCGACAATAGGGCGCGAACAAGGGCATTATTAAGGCCGTGACCAGCACGGATTCCTTCAAACCTGCCAATAATCGGCATGCCCAGGACGTACAGATCGCCGATGGCGTCCAGCGCCTTATGACGCACGAATTCATCGGCAAAACGAAGGCCGCCTTCGTTCAGAATGGTGTCGCCGTCGATGACGACCGCGTTGTCGAGCGATCCGCCACGCGCCAGACCGGCTGCACGCAGGGCTTCGACGCCCTGCAGGAAACCAAAGGTGCGCGCCGCCGCCAGTTCGGTGCGGAAGGTCTCTTCGGTAATGACCAGGTCGACGGCCTGATGACCGATCGGGCTGTTCGGAAAGTCGATTTCGAAACGCACTTCGAAGCGGTCGCACGGCAGCAAGGCTGCACTCTTGTCGTCTTCGACGACTTCGACGGCTTTAAGGATTTCGATCGCCATCTGGGGCGTGCCCTGGCGGCGGAAACCGGCCTGGTCGAGGATCTGGACGAACGGCAGCGAAGAGCCGTCCATGATCGGAACCTCAGGACCGTCCAGTTCAGCATAGACGTTGTCGATGCCCATGGCGGCAAAGGCGGCCATGACGTGTTCGATGGTCGAAACCGAAACGCCGGCGTCATTGGTGATGACGGTGCCGAGGCGCGTCTGGGTGACATTGTGCGCCAGCGCCGGCACGCGGTTGTCGCGGTCGGTCACGTCGGAGCGTACGAAAACAACACCGGTACCTGCCGGGGCCGGACGCACGACCATGCGCACCGTAGCTCCCGTATGCAGGCCGATGCCGGCGATGATCGCGGCACGCGCCAGGGTCTGTTCGTTCTGATCAGTAACCATGTTGATGCGAAACCTGCTCCGCCCTCGCCCCCGTTGGCTGGGCACAAAAAAAGCGAGGACAACCCTGTCCTCGCCTTAATTGATAGGGGTTTAGGCGCCTGATCTCAAACGAACTTGTATTTCCGTTTGTAACGCTAACCAGTGGGAACTTAGTTAGCGAGGCGCCTTAAGAAAGAAGGGATTTCCAGATCATCCTCCGCATCGGCTGAAGGCTGCTCCACCGGCTTGGCGACCGGGCTGGCCGAGGCCGCAGCACCCTTGGCAGGAGCCGGCTGATAGCGATCGGCTTCGTCGTCGACGCTTTGCGCCGAGCCTACCGGCGAGAAATCATTGCGCTGGCGCTGCGGAAACAGACCACGCCAGAACGACTCGCGGCCTTCCTCCTCCGTATTGAGACGGGGTGCGGGCGCAGGCGCCGCAGGACGGGACTGCGGAGCCGCGGCCTGAGGCGCGGGAGCCTGCGAGGCGTAGGTATTGGGGCGCGTAATGGTCGGACGGCTGATCTGCGGCTCGACACGTGGCGCCGGCGTAATGGCGGGCGCGGCCTGCGGCGTCGCGGCAGCCGGAAGATCTTCCATGGCCATCGGATCGACGATCTTGCGAATCACCTGCGGCTCTTCAGCGGTTGGCGCCGGTGTGGGCTGAGGTGCGGCCGCCTGCTGAGCCGGAGCGGCTTCGAACAGGCTGGAGCGCGGAGCCGCCGGGGCGGCCGGGGCCGGAGCGGCCGCCGGGGCCACGGTGCGTTCCGCGGCCGGCGCAATCGGCTGGGCCGGCGCCGCTTGCTGAACCGGTTGTTCCTGACGCGACGCATAACCGAGGCCGAAGGTCGGCGCCGGCGTGTTGGTCTTGACCTGAGTGGTCAGCGGGGTTTGCAGCGCCACGCCATCCATGCCGGTTGCAACGACCGATACGCGCAGCTTGCCTTCCAGGGCGGGATCGAAGGCCGCACCGAAGATGATGTTGGCTTCCGGATCGACTTCGGACGAGATGGCATTGGCCGCTTCGTCGACTTCGTGCAGCGTCATGTCGAGACCGCCGGTGACGTTGACCAGCACGGCCTTGGCGCCCTTCAGCGAGGTTTCGTCGAGCAGCGGATTCTGGATGGCGTTCTGGGCCGCCAGCAGGGCGCGGTCCTCGCCCGAAGCCTCGCCCGTGCCCATCATCGCCTTGCCCATGTCGGACATGACCGAACGGACGTCGGCGAAGTCGAGATTGATCAGGCCCGGCAGGACCATCAGGTCGGTGATCGAACGGACGCCGGCGTGCAGGACCTGGTCGGCCATGCCGAAGGCTTCGGCGAAGGTCGTGCGCTCATTGGCGATACGGAACAGGTTCTGGTTCGGAATGACGATCAGGGTGTCGACATAACGCTGAAGCTCGCTGATGCCGGCATCGGCCAGACGCATGCGGTGACGGCCTTCGAAGGTGAAGGGCTTGGTCACGACGCCGACGGTAAGGATGCCGCGCTCACGGGCGCACTTGGCGATGATCGGGGCCGCGCCGGTGCCGGTGCCGCCGCCCATGCCGGCGGTGATGAACACCATGTGCGCGCCTTCCAGGTGCTCGGCGATCGTATCGCTCGACTCCTCGGCGGCGGTCATGCCGACTTCGGGATGAGCGCCGGCGCCCAGCCCCATGGTGATGCCGACGCCCAGCTGGATGCGGGCTTCGGTGCGGGAAAACTGCAACTGCTGAGCGTCCGTATTGGCTACGACGAACTCTACGCCCTCCAGCCCCGCCTCGATCATGTTGTTGACGGCGTTCCCACCGGCTCCGCCGACCCCAAAGACGACGATGCGCGGCTTCAGCTCCTGGTGGCGCGGCGCAGAAAGACTAATAGCCATGGCTTCAGACTACCTTTCCAATCAGACTTCCGGCATTCAGCCCGAAGCTCTCCCCGTACAGGGGCGACAAAGCGGATAGTTCTCATCCACCGAATCTGCCCCTAATAGCAGAGATGAATGAGACATCAAATATGCTTAACGATTGGTTACCGGATAACTTGAGTCGGGCGCTTTTGAAGCCATTTTGGTAATAAATTTTAAGAAAAATTACCAAAGTGTGACTTTTGCTCGCCACGTTGTGACAGGCGTTGGAACAATCGGTATTGTCCGCTTACAGGTTTCAACGGCAACCGATCGCTCCCCTCGCCGGTTACGGTCGAATCAGCCCAGACCT
>CAMLLA010000096.1 GCA_946480525.1 uncultured Asticcacaulis sp.
ACGGCTTCCATGTCTTCCGGCACGTGCCCGGCCGCCAGTTTCCGGATCCGTGCTGCCCAGTCGTCCAACTGCTTTTCCGAATAGCCGAGCGCATGGGCTTCGCTCGAGCCCTGCAGGCGCAGATAGGCGGCATCGGACGTCAGGTCGGCGATCTGCGGGAACTCGCAGTCGGCGGCGGTAATGACCGTCACATTATAATGGCGGCACATGTCGATAAAGGCCGGGTCGCGGAAACTGTCGTGGCGCACCTCGACGGCGTGTTTCAACGCTACGCCGTCCGCCTCAGCCGGCAGCAGCTTGAGGAAGTTTTCGAAGTCGGCAGCGTCGAACTTCTTGGTCGCCATGAACTGCCAGTTGATGGGGCCCAGCTTCGACTTAAGCTCGCAAATGCCGCTGGCGCAGAAGCGCTCTACCGACTCTTTCGACTGCGCCAGGTCCTTGCGGTTGGTTGCATAGCGCGTCCCTTTGACCGAAAAGACGAAGCCATCCGGCGTCTCGTCGTGCCATTTGCGGAACGACTCCGGCTTCTGCGCGCCATAATAGGTGCCGTTGATCTCGATCGAGGTCACCTTGGAGGCGGCGTATTCCAGTTCCTTCTTCTGCGACAGCTTGTCGGGATAGAAGGGGCCGCGCCACGGCTCATAGGTCCAGCCGCCGATTCCCACATAGATATTGCTCATGTCGCGCCTCCGTTTCGCCAATTGTTAGCCGGGAGGTTTATACCGGGCAAGCTGTCAGTTTCCGGCAGCGATCTGATCGAGCGTCTTGGCAGGTGTAATGGCCTGTGGATCGAGGAAGCAGTGCAGGATGGCCGGTTTGCCTGACGCACGGGCGCGTTCGAAAGCCGGCATGAATTCGGCTGTGGTCCGTACGGTTTCGCCGTGGCCGCCAAAGGCTTCGGCGTAGGCCTTGAAGTCAGGGTTTTTCAGGTCAGTGCCGACGATGCGGTGCGGATAGTCGCGCTCCTGGTGCATGCGGATCGTGCCGTACATGCCGTTGTCGATGACGAGGACGATGACCGGAATGTCATACTGGACGGCCGTGGCAAATTCATTGCCGTGCATCAGGAAGCAGCCATCGCCGGCGAAGACGACGACGGTCTGGTCGGGGCGGGCGCGCTTGGCCATAACGCCGGCCGGCAGGCTGTAGCCTACGCTGCCGCAGGTCGGCGCCAGTTGCGTGCGTGGCCTGGAGTGACGCCAGTGGCGGTGCAGCCAGATGGCGTAGTTGCCGGCGCCATTGCAGACGATGGTGTCAGAGGGCAGGGCAGCGTGCAGCGCCTTGACGGCTTCGCCATACTGGAAGTCGCCGGGGATACGCGCCGGCTGACCGGTCCAGGTCAGGTAGTCCATATGGGCGTTTTCGGTCTCGGTCGCCCACGGCAGGTCGAGCGGCGCCTTCAGATAAGAGAGCGATTTTGCGAATTCGTCGGGCGCGCAGACGATGCCGAGCGCCGGCTGATAGACCTTGCCGATCTCACCGGCATCCGGGAAGACGTGGATGAGGGGCTGGGTCGGTTGCGGGATGTCAATAAGGGTGTAGGAGGCGGAAGGCACCTCGGCCATACGCGCGCCGAGCAGGATCAACAGGTCGGCGTCCTTGACGCGCTGCGACAGTTTCGGGTTCTGGCCAAAGCCAAGATCGCCGGCGTACGACGCATGCAGGGCCGGAAAGAGGGCGGTACGGCGGAATTCGGTGGCGACCGGGATTTTGAAGCGCGCAGCGAAATCGGCGATGGCCGCGCAGCCTTCGTCACTCCAGCACGAGCCGCCCAGAATCACCAAGGGGCGTTTGGCAGATTGTAGCAACGCCTCGAACTGCTGGAGTTGGGTGATCGATAACTCTGGTTTTACGGGTGTGATAACGGCGCTATCGGCCACTTCTGCCATGTCGGTCAGCACATCTTCGGGAAGCGAAATGACGACTGGACCGGGGCGCCCTTGGGTGGCGACCGCGAAGGCGCGGGCCATGATTTCCGGAATGCGGCGGACGTCGTTGATCTCGACGACCCATTTGGCCGTGCTGCCGAAGACCGCTTCATAGTCCATTTCCTGGAAGGCGCCGCGTCCACGCATGGCGCGTTCGACCTGGCCGATGAACAGGATCATAGGCGTCGAATCGTGCTGGGCAATGTGGACGCCGTGGGCGGCATTCATGGCGCCGGGGCCGCGTGTGACAAAACAGATGCCCGGTTTTCCCGTCAGCTTGCCGGATGCTTCGGCCATGATAGCCGCGCCGCCTTCGTGGCGGCAGATCAGGACGTCGATATCGGCGTCATGCATGGCGTCCAAGGCCGCCAGATAGCTTTCGCCCGGTACGCAGGTGACGCGATCGACACCCTGAATCAATAGTTGATCTACGAGGATTTTTCCGCCGTTTCGCGCAGTCATGTCGTCGATTTCCATGTGGGTTGCCCAGATCCAAGGTGCGGAGAGGGTGATTCCGCGGCCATACGGACGCCGTTGATGACGATAGGCGAAGCAATGCCCAATACATGTGAGCCGTCGGCGGCATTCAGATCCAGCTTCATGCCGCGATGGACGATTTGCGGATCGTTGAAGACGTCCTCGATCCTGTTGATCGGTCCGGCTGGCACGCCGGCGGCTTCGAGTGTCGCGAGCAATTGCGCCCGAGTGAATGTTTTAAGTGAAGGTTGCAGCGCCGTCTGAAGAGAGTCTCGGTTGGCGACGCGGCTTTTGTTGGATTGGTAGAGGTCATCGGCCAAAAGTTGATTCGCGCCAATGGCTTCGCACAGTTTTCTGAACTGGCCGTCATTGCCCACAGCGACGATGACGTGGCCGTCGGCGACCTCGAACACCTGATACGGAGCTATGTTGGGGTGGGCGTTGCCAAGGCGTGTCGGTGATACCCCCGACGCCAGATAGTTCATGCCCTGGTTAGCCAGGATGGCTGTGGCCGAATCGAACAGCGACATATCGATGTGACAGCCTTCGCCGCTCAGGTCGCGGCCCCGAATGGCGGCCAGAATTGCTGTGGCGGTGTACAGACCGGTGAAAATGTCGACGACGGCGACGCCAACCTTCTGCGGTTCGGCGTCTGGGGCGCCGGTAATGTCCATCAAACCGCTCATACCCTGGATGATGTAGTCATATCCAGCGCGAGCCGCGTAGGGACCGTCCTGACCGAAGCCGGTAATCGACGCATATATCAATCGTTGATTTATTCCCTTCAGAGACGAATAATCGAGCCCATATTTCGCCAAACCACCGACTTTGAAGTTCTCGATGACCACATCGGCCTCGGCGGCGAGTGCGTGAATGGCGGCCTGACCGTCCTCGGTATCGATGTCGATGGCGACTGACGACTTGCCGCGGTTGCAGCTGTGGAAGTAGGCCGCGCCCCATGCCTTTCCGTCGGCATCGGTAATGAAGGGCGGGCCCCATTGGCGTGTGTCATCGCCGGCGCCGGGGCGCTCGACCTTGATCACTTCGGCGCCGAGATCGGCCAACAACTGACCGCACCATGGGCCGGCCAGGATGCGCGCGAGTTCGAGAACCTTGAGACCGGCGAGGGGCTTCATTGTGGTAACGCGGCGTGAAAAGGAAGAGCCCCCCCCACCGCATCTCGGCCGCAAGCGGCCGTCGTGCGGTCCCCCTCCCCAGTAAATTGGGGAGGAGTGACGGAGCAATGAAATCCGCAATCAAACATCAGTAAAACGCCTGAAGGCCGGTTTGGGCGCGTCCCAGGATCAATGCATGGACGTCGTGCGTACCTTCGTAGGTATTCACCGTCTCCAGATTTTGGGCATGGCGCATGACATGGAACTCTTCGTGGATGCCATTGCCGCCGTGCATGTCGCGCGCCTGGCGGGCGATGTCGAGCGCCTTGCCGCAGTTGTTGCGCTTGATCAGGCTGATCATTTCGGGCTGCATTAGACCCGCATCGAACAGCTGCCCGACGCGTAAAGCCGCCTGGAGCCCGAGGGTGATTTCGGTCTGCATGTCGGCCAGCTTCTTCTGGAAGAGCTGGGTCTGGGCCAGCGGGCGGCCGAACTGTTGACGGTCGAGGCCGTATTGACGGGCGCGGTGCCAGCAGTCTTCGGCCGCACCCATGGCGCCCCAGGCAATGCCGTAACGCGCGCGGTTGAGGCAGCCGAACGGACCTTTCAGACCCGATACTTCCGGCAGGAGAGCGTCTTCGCCGACTTCGACGCCGTCCATGACGATTTCACCGGTGATCGAGGCGCGTAAGGACAGCTTGCCATGGATCTTCGGGGCCGACAGCCCCTTTGCCCCCCTGTCGAGCACAAAGCCGCGGATCACGTCATCGAGCTTGGCCCACACGACAAAGACATCGGCGATGGGGGAGTTGGATATCCACATCTTGGTGCCAGTCAGGCGGTAGCCGCCATCAATTTTCTCGGCTTTCGAACGCATCGATCCAGGATCGGAACCGGCATCGGGTTCGGTCAGGCCGAAACAGCCGACCCATTCGCCGCTGGCGAGCTTCGGCAGATACTTCTGCTTCTGCGCTTCGGTGCCATAGGCATGGATAGGGTACATGACCAGCGACGACTGCACGCTCATCATCGAGCGATAGCCGGAATCGACGCGCTCGACCTCGCGCGCCACCAGGCCGTAGGCCACGTAAGATGCGCCGGCGCCGCCATACTGTTCCGGCAAGGTCGCGCCGAGCAGACCGATGGCCCCCATTTCGTTGAAGATGGCGCGATCGGTATATTCGTCCGAATAGGCCTTGAGCACGCGTGGCATCAGGTCGCTTTGGGCGTAGTCGCGGGCGGCGTCGCGGATGGCGCGTTCGTCTTCGCTCAGCTGTGCGTCGAGCAGAAACGGATCATCCCACTGGAAAGACTTAGACATCGAACTTCACGCCCTGGGCCAGCGGCAAAGTGCTGCCATAATTGATGGTGTTGGTGGCGCGGCGCATATAGGCGCGCCAGCTGTCCGAACCGGATTCGCGGCCACCGCCGGTTTCCTTTTCGCCGCCGAAGGCGCCGCCGATTTCCGCGCCTGACGTGCCGATATTGACATTGGCGATGCCGCAGTCCGAACCGGCCGCCGACATGAACAGTTCGGCTTCGCGGATGTCATTGGTGAAGATCGACGACGACAGGCCGGCGCCGACATCGTTCTGCCAGGCGATGGCCTGATCGATCATTGAATAGCGCATGACATAGAGGATCGGCGCAAAGGTTTCGCGCAGCATCGGGCCTGAGTGGTCGCGCATTTCGACGATGGCCGGGCGGACATAATAGCTGGCGTCGCCGGCCACGATGACGCGCTCGCCGCCGGTGACCTTGCCGCCGGCCGCCTTGGCTTCAGCCAGGGCCTTCTCAAAGCCGTCAAACGCCGCCTTGTCGATCAGCGGCCCGACCAGGGTCCCGTCTTCCATCGGGTTACCGATCTTGACGGAAGCATAGGCCGACTTCAGGCGCGTCACGAAAGCGTCGTGGATGCTGTCGTGCAGGAACAGGCGGCGCAGCGTCGTGCAGCGCTGACCGGCCGTGCCCATGGCGGCGAACGCGACGCCACGCAGGGTCAGGTCGAGGTCGGCGGTCGGCGCGACGATGGCGGCATTGTTGCCGCCCAGTTCCAGGATCGAGCGGGCAAAGCGCGCGGCCAGCTTCGGACCAACAGCGCGGCCCATGGCGGTCGAACCGGTGGCGGAGATGAGCGCGACCTTATGATGATCGACCAGGGTTTCGCCGATGTCGCGTCCGCCGATGACCAGGGCCGACAGGCCGTCCGGCGCATCATGGCCTTCGTTGACGTAGCGCTTGAGCGCGCGGTCGAAAATGGCGTGGGTGGCGATGCCGGTCAGCGGCGACTTTTCCGACGGCTTCCAGACGATGGCATTGCCGCAGACCAGAGCCAGGGCGGCATTCCACGCCCAGACGGCGACAGGGAAGTTGAAAGCCGAAATGATGCCGCAGACGCCCAAAGGGTGCCAGGTTTCCATCATGCGGTGCTGGGCGCGTTCGGTGGCGATCGTCAGGCCGTAGATCTGACGGCTGAGGCCGACAGCGAAATCGCAGATGTCGATCATTTCCTGGACTTCGCCCAGGCCTTCGGACGTCACCTTGCCGACTTCCAGCGAGACCAGCTTGCCGAGATCGGCCTTGTGGGCGCGCAGCTCTTCGCCAAACAGGCGGACCAGTTCGCCGCGCTTCGGCGCCGGAATGGTGCGCCACGCCAGGAACGCTTCGTGCGCCTTGTCGATGGCGGCCTTGGTGGCATCGGCCGAGGTTTCGGGCGCATTGGCGATCAGATCGCCATTGATCGGTGAGTGGACGCTGAGCGTGCCGCCGGTATAGGCCGCAGCCTCGACGCCCAATGACTTCAGCAGGTGCGCGACCTGTTCGGCGGTCTTGGTGGTTTCGGTGATCATGTGCTTTGTCCTCAGAAACGTGAATCGGTCAGGTGCACGGCCTGTGCACCGACCTCGTAGAAAACTTCTTTCAACGCCCGCATCTTCGCTTCCTGCGGCGTGGTGACGGGCAGGGGCAGGTCGTCCTCGCCCTTGTCGCCGCTAATCAGCTCGGCCAGGGTGCGGCCCATGACCGTGCCCGGCGCAATGCCGCGGCCATTATAGCCGCTGATGCCGATGACCTGATGGGCGAACTTGTGGAAGCGCGGCAGGTTATCGTCGGTCATGCCGATCTGGCCGTACCATTCGGCTTCAAAACGGACCTTGCCCAGTTGCGGGAAGATGCGGTGCAGCGCCCGCAGGCCCCAGTCGCGATGGATGCCGTGGCCAGCGCCTTTCAATGCGCCGACGCTGCCGAAAACCAGCCGGCCGCGCGCATCCATGCGGAAGGAGGATAGCACTTCTTTCGTGTCCCATGCGCCTTCGCCACCGGGTAGAATCGTGGCGCGAACGTCATCAGGCAAGGGTTCGGTCGCCAGGTTGAAATAGGGCAGGTGGACCTGTTCGCGGCGAATGATTTCCCACGGACCTTGGCTGTAGGCATCGGTCGCCATGACCACCCAGGGCGCGGTAACGGAGCCATTGTCCGTGATAGCGCGCCAGCCGGCGGGAGCCGCTTCGACGCCCGATACGGGCGACTGCGTATGAATGGCTGCGCCTTCTTTCAGTGCTGCATCGGCCAGGCCACGGACGTATGCCAGCGGCTGGATCGTGCCGGCGCGCAGGTCGAGCAGCGCGCCGGAATAGGCGTTCGAGCCGACGCGTCGCGCGGTTTCCTGTGAATCGAGAACGCGGACCGGCGCGCGACGTGCCTGCCATTGCGCTTCGCGCGCTTTGAGCTCTTCAAGACCAGTGGCACCCACGGCGCAATGCAGCGTACCTTCGGTGCGCAGTTCGCAGGCGATATTGTAGGTGCGGACAATCTCGAACACGGCGGCCGGCGCGTCGCCCAGCAAGGTCAAAAGACGGTCGCCATGGACAGCGCCCAGGACGTTGGGCAATTCATCCGGCATGACCCACATGCCGGCATTGACCAGGCCGACATTGCGTCCGGCGCCGCCAAAACCTACCGGACCGGCTTCCAGCACCACGGCCTTTATGCCGCGCTTGGCCAGGTGAAGCGCGGTCGACAGACCGGTATAGCCGCCGCCGACGATCGCGACATCGGCGCGCACATCATCGCTCAGCGGCGTGGTGGCGGGCGCTTCCGGGGCCGTCATGGCCCATAGTCCGTGTGTGGTGGCGGGTGTCGGCATTTATTCCAAATCGGTATGTTCAAACGCATAATACGCGCTATATTGGCCACTTCCAGCGCTGTTTGCGCATCATGTCATTCTGAATTGGAATAATGCTAGGTCCGCGCCGCTTCCTGCCCAGCCTGTCCCATCTGCAAGCCTTCGAGGCGGCGGCGCGCACTGGCTCGGTCACGACGGCGGCACGGGAACTGAACCTGACCCAGAGCGCGGTCAGCCGCCAGATCAAGGCGCTGGAGGATCAGTTGGAGGTCGAACTGTTCCACCGCGAACGCCAGACCATCCGCCTGACGCCGGGTGGCGAGACCTATGCGCGTGAGGTCCGTGATGCCTTGCGCAAGATCGGCACGGCGTCGATGAACCTGCGCGCCAATCCGCACGGCGGGACGTTGAACCTGGCTATCCTGCCGACCTTCGGCACGCGCTGGCTGGCGCCGCGGTTGCCGGATTTTCTTAAAGAAAATCCGGGTATCACACTCAATCTGACGACACGGCTGACCGTATTCGATTTTGCCCTGGAGCCCATGGACGCCGCCATCCATATCGGTTCCGGCCAGTGGCGCGGAGCGGAAACCGCCTTGCTGCGTCATGAGATCGTCGTACCGGCGTGCAGCCCAGAGCTGGCGGCGCAGTACGATTTCCAACAAGCGTCTGACCTGCGCCGTGCGCCGCTTCTGCACATTACCACGCGACCGGACGCCTGGGAGCGCTGGCTGCGGCAGCACAATGTCGCCGATGAGCACGTCCACGGCATGTTGTTCGATCAGTTCGCGACCCTGGCCCAGGTGGCGCGATCGGGACTGGGCGTGGCGCTGCTGCCGGTGTTTCTGATCGAGGACGAACTGCGCACCGGCCAACTGGTGCGCGCTCTGCCAGACGGCGAAATGCAAAGTGCTGAATCTTATTATTTGGCCTGGCCGCATGAGCGGGCGGCCCACCCGCCGCTGGTGGCGTTTCGTGACTGGCTGCTGGCCCAGACGGCGGCGGACCGTTAAATCGAAGGAGACCCTATGCGCATCTATTCGTCGATCGACGTCATCGAAGCCCTGCCGTACAGCCGTCTGGTCGAGGACCTGCCGCGCCTGTTGATACGCGCGGTCGAAGCGCCGCAGCGTCATATCCACACATTGAAACCTGAGAATGAGCCCGAGGCGTCGCTGCTGTTGATGCCGGCGTGGAACGCCAGTCTCGGCGGCATCAAACTCGTCAATGTCACGCCCGGCAATGCGGCGCGGTCGCTACCGGCGGTGACGGCCAGCTATCTGGTTTTCGACGCCGTGACGGGTGAGCACAAGGCGCTGCTCGACGGCGGGGAACTGACGGCGCGGCGCACAGCGGCAGTCGCGGCATTGGCGGCGGATCGACTGGCGATAAAGTCGGCGCACCGGCTGCTGCTGATCGGCTCGGGACGCATTGCGACGGAACTGGCCTTTGCCTATCGCGCCATACGCGACATCCGCCATGTTGAAGTCTTCAGCCCGACGCGCAGCAATGCCGAACGCCTGGTCCACCACCTGCGCGCCCATGGCTTCGATGCGGAGGTCTGCGGTGAACTCGAAGCCGGCGTGAAGGCGGCCGACATCGCGGCGTGCGCGACTTTGAGCACGGAGCCTTTGGTGCGCGGCGCCTGGCTGAAAGCCGGTCAGCACGTCGCGCTGATCGGCGGCTATACGCCGGCCATGCGCGAGGCCGATGATGCGACGATGCGTAATGCTGTGTGGATCGACGGTCCTGGCGCTTTAAGCGAAGCGGGCGATCTGATCGGCCCTGGCCTGACGCTGGAGACGGTGCGCGGGACCTTGCGCGACCTGTGCGAAGTGGCCGCGATCAAGGATCGCGAAGGGGTCGTCACCGTGTTCAAGAGCGTCGGCGATGCGTCTCAGGACCTGGCCGCCGCGACCCTGGCACTTGGGATGTGATCGACGCAAAGCACGGAAAGCCTCGCTTTGCGAGGCGACACGGAAGGTTCGGAAATCCGGGCGAATGTGGGCATGGTGTGCATGTGGAGCGATCTTAAAGGAATCCACAGATGCACACAGATGGATGCGCTACGCGCATCTTACACAGATGATCCGAGCAAGTTGTCGAGGTTGTGCTCTAAATAATCTTATCAATTGACGGCGCTTTGCGCCGTCCGGAGTTCATTGTAAGGCCGTGTGGTATCCATCTGCTCGGATCATCTGTGCGCTGCGAAGCAGCGATCTGTGTGCATCTATGGATTCCCTTCGCGATCAACGCCACGCCACCCAGCCGTAGCCAGTAGCGCCTATTCGTCCCTGTCCGTGGCTCTTCTTATCAATGCTCAATTGATAACATCTGTTGTGATCCGCTTCCCCCGGCATTGCAATTTGGGGCTGGAACGAATATAGAACGAACGGCATGAGCCGTAGTTTTCCCGTCCTTCCGCCGACCTATTACCGCGATCATTTCCTTGAAATGACAGGCTTTGTAACGTCGGTGTACGGCGAGATGCTGGGCGAGGCCGAGCGCGAATTCATAGACGCCTTCCTGTCTTTGAGCGTCCCCGCGCAGTGCCTTTATATCCGCATGAGCAACCGCAAGAAGGCGGTCTTCAGCCCGCGCGATCTCGAATACAGCGAGATCGACGACGTTGCCGACGGCCTGGCGGAACTGCTGGAAACCGGCTTCGCCCGCCGGCTGGAAGCGTGCGATTTCCGCGGCTGCCTCGACACATTGGGTAAATCCGACGTGATCGATATCGGCCGCCGCCATGGCCTCAAGATCAAGAGCAGTTGGTCCAAGCCCGACCTGGTGGCGCATATCCATTCTGAATTGGCCTTCGACGATTTTGCCGCCGACTACGATGTCTCGGAACGCATGGTGCCGGGCCACAAGGAGACGCTCGGTTTCCTGCTCTATCTCTATTTCGGCAAGCTCAACGACAACCTGCTGAGCTTTACCCTGCGCGATCTTGGCGTCGTGTCGGTCAAGTCCCAGGACAGCTATCAGGCGCGGTTTCACAGCCTGGAAGAGGCGCGGGCGGGGTTTGTCTATACGACGGCGCTGCGCCGGCTGAAGTCGGGCGACGCAGACCCTCGTCAGGTTGCAGAACACATCGACAATTTCCCGGCGGCGGATAACGACTTCGTCCTGCGCCTGCGCGACCAGTTGCTGTTCCTGCTGGGGCAGGCGTTCGAAAAGGCGAAGGATGTCGATGCCGCCGTGGCGCTTTATGAACGCTCGACGCATTTCGACAGCCGCGAACGCGTGGTGCGTCTGCTGCATGCCGGCGGGCACACGGAGCGTGTCCGCGCCATGCTCGAGACCATGCTGTCGGCACCGTCGCACGACGAAGAATATATCTTCGCCGACGACTTCTTCCGCCGCAAGTTCGGCCAGTCGCGCACGGGCGTCTTTACCGAGCTGCTGCGTTCGGCAGAAACAATCGAGGTCGATGAGCTCTATCGCGGCTATGCCGAAGAGGCGGCGATCGGGCATTTTACCGAGCAAGGCTGGGCGGCGCATCACACCGAAAACGGCCTGTGGCCGGTACTGTTCGGCCTGATCTTCTGGGACGAGTTGTTCGAAGGGCCGGGCGCGTTGTCGAGCGGGTTCGACCTGGTGCCGCAGGCATTGAAAGACCGGACCTTCCACCACATCCATGCCGGTACGATCGCGGTCAAGCTGAAGGCGGTGGAGGAGGGGCGGGCGCTCGACATCGTGCGCGAAACGACGCTTAACCACGCCGGCGACGACAATGGCATCGTCTGGTGGCACGATACACTGGGCGTCCTGATGACGCAGTTGCTGATGGCCGCCCCGCCTCTGGCCGTGCGCGGCGTGCTGGAGCGCCTGACCGAAGACTTTTACGCTTTGCGCGACGGTTTTCCGGACCTGATGCTGACGCGGGACGGACAGATCCGGTTTATCGAGATCAAGGCCGAGGGCGATCAGGTC
>CAMLLA010000097.1 GCA_946480525.1 uncultured Asticcacaulis sp.
CGGCGTGGCGCTGGGCGGGCTCTATAATATCGTTGCCGACATGGACGCCTTGCTGCTGTTGGTCAGTTCGAAGACCCTGGCGCGCCTGGGGCAGGCGGCCGGCGAAGCGACTGGCCATCTGCCTATGGGCAGCCATGCCCAGGCGCTCGACCGCCTGGTGGCGGTCGCGCATACCTATCTGAAGTTTGCCCGCGAAAACCTGCCGTTGTGGCGCATGATCTTCGAACTGCGGCTCGACAGCCCCCTGCCGGACTGGGCCGCGCAGGATCAACTGCGCCTGTTCCGCCACATTGCCGAGCCGCTGCGCGTCATTTTTCCAGACCTCGACACGATTGCGTTGACCGTGCGGGCGCGGACCCTGTTTGCCGCTGTTCACGGGATCATCAGCATCGGACTGGAAGAACGTCTGATTGCCGTGCCGATTCAGAAGCTGGCCGACGAAATCGAGTGGCTGACCCGGGCGGCGTGCCGTCAAGTCTGATATCTGTTTCACAGATCGATCCAGGGCGCGCTTTGTGTTTCGTATATGAAAACACATTAATGTGTAAAAATATATTCGCCTGTGAGTTGTCAGGGGGCGCTTACCATACGTAAGTTTATGGCCTCAACGACAACCACAGGAGGAAGATATGCGTAAGATTATAGCAGGCGTCGCCGTTTCCGGTTTGCTTGCCGCTGCCGGATATGCCATTGCCCAGGATAACGCCCCGCCTGTCTGCACAAGTCGCACCATCAACATGACCGGTATCCCGAATTACGCCACGGCGACGGTTACCGTACAGGCTGCCCAGATATTGCAGCAGTGCTCCGACCCTAACGGCGATACATTGACAGTCGTATCGCCGGGCGTGTCCTATACCTTCCAGATCAATGCCGGCCAGACGCACGTCACCAGTTTCACGGTTTCGGACAGCTATGGCGGCACGGCGTCAGGGTCGATAACCTGGACGCGTCCGTCGTAGTTTGCAGGAAAGCAAGAAACCCCACCACCACATCTCATTCGCCATCTTTCGATGGCTCACTCGTGCGGTTCCCCTCCCCGGCAAAGCCAGGGAGGTATAGAAGAGATGAGCATGTGGCCTATCCACTCATGACGTCACGCTTCCGGGTTACGGGCGCTTTCTTTGCGCTAGAGCGAGATGGCAAAAAGTGTGAATGATGATTCACTTAAAGTCATTCCGATCTAACGCTTCGCGCCTTCAGCGCTGGCACCCTGGTTACCAGATGCGGACGCGGTCTTCGGGTTTGACGTAATACTTGTCGCCGGGCTTCACACCGAAGGCGTCGTACCAGGCGTCGACATTGCGCACGGGGCCGATGACGCGGAACACGGCCGGCGAGTGCGGATCGGCGGTGACCTGCTGCTTCAACGTATCGTCGCGGTACTTCGCGCGCCACACCTGGCCCCAGCCCAGGAAGACGCGCTGGTCGCCGGTAAAGCCGTCGATCACCGGCGACGCCTGGCCTTTAAGCGAAAGACGATAGGCATCCAGCCCCAGAAGATTGCCAGCCAGATCGCCGATGTTTTCACCCATGGTCAGGCCGCCCTGGACGTGGACGCCCGGTAGGATTTCGAAGGCGTCGTACTGGGCGCCGAGTTTCTTGGCCTGGACCGTGAACTTTTCGGCATCCTCAGCGGTCCACCAGTCGGTGAGCACGCCATTGCCGTCGTAGTTGCGGCCCTGGTCATCGAAGCCGTGGCCGATTTCGTGACCGATAACGCCACCGATGCCGCCGTAGTTGACGGCCGGATCGGCATCTGGATCGAAGAAGGGCGGTTGCAGGATGGCGGCGGGGAAGACGATCTCGTTCTCGGTCGGCGAATAATAGGCGTTGACGGTTTGCGGCGTCATGCCCCATTCCAGCGGATCTGTCGGCTTGTCGATCTTTGCGGCCTGATAGGCCCAGTCAAAGGCGCTGGAACGCTCGGCATTGCCGTAGAGGTCGTTGGCCTTGACCGTCAGAGCGGAATAGTCTCGCCACTTTTCGGGGTAGCCGATCTTGACGCCGAACTTGCTGAGCTTTTCCTGCGCCTTGACCTTGGTTTCCGGCGACATCCAGGTCAGGTTGTCGATGCGGATTTTCAGCGCGGCACGCAGGTCGGCGACCAGGGTCTCCATCTTGGCCTTGGACTCAGGCGGGAAGTAGGTGGCGACATAGGTGCGGCCAAGCGCTTCGCCAAGGCTGCCTTCGACGGCGCCGATGGCGCGCTTCCAGCGCGGGCGCTGTCCTTGCGCGCCGCTTAGATCGCGCGCGCGGAACTGCCACTGGCGCTCGACAAAGGCTTTGGACAGATAAGGCGCGGCCTGATCCGCCGTTCGGAATGTTTCCCACGCCTTCAGCGTTTCCAGTGGCGTGTCGGCAAAGATCCTGGCGATCTTGGGGAAGGCGGTGTTTTCATTGACGATGATCTTGCTGGCGTGCTCAGCGTGTGCGCCGTCCAGGAAACCTTTCCAGTCAAAGCCTGGGGCATAGGCCGTCAGTTCCGCCTGTGTCATGGGGTTATAGGTCTTGGTCGAGTCGCGGCGTTCGATGCGCGTCCAGTGGACCTCGGCGATGCGGGTTTCCAGCGCTACGATGTCCCTGGCGGTCTGTGCGGCATTGGGATAGGCGACCATGCGCAGCATGTCGGTAACATAGGCCTCATATTTGGCCTTCTTGTCGGCGAAGCTGTCCTTCAGATAGTAGTCGCGGTCCGGCAGGCCCAGCCCGCCCTGGGCCATCAGCAGGACCTGAAGCTTCGGGTTCTTTTCGTCGGACGCGACATATGGGTTGAAGAAGGCCGAGCCAAAAGCGCCGCTGGTGGCGCCCATATATCTGGCCATTTCCGCCTTGGTCCTGATCGCTGATATGGCGCGCAGTCGCGGCACCAGTGGTGCCACGCCAAGCTTTTCCGCAGTGGCTTCGTCCATGAAGGCGTTGTAGACGGCGGCGATCTTGGCGTCGTCGCCCGTCAGGTCCTTACGCGCGGCAAGACCGGTGACGATGGCGTTGGAGCGGGCTTCTGACAGGTCGCGCAACAGCGCGGAACTGCCGATCGAGGTCTTGTCGGCCGGAATGACCATGGTCTTGACGGCCGTGCCGTTGACGTAGTCGAAGAAGCTGTCGCCCGGCTTGACCGAAGTGTCCATACCGGCGAGGTCGACGCCCCATGTGCCATAGCGCTTGGCTACCGTCGAAACCTGGCTGCCGCCGTTGTCGGCATCCGCGAAGAAGCCATCCAGGCTTTCCAGGGTCTGCATGCGGCAGTGCTCGTCTATGCACCGGTCCGGCGTTTCGGCGAGCGCCGTGAGGGCCAGACCGCTCATAAACGTAGTGGCAAGGAGGAGTTTGGACAGTCGCATAAGGACACTCACAAGGCCGCGGCGGTTCGCCGTCGTTGAAAAAGATACGATCGGTACACTAACCAATAATCCCGATGCGCAACATGAATTATTTGTCATCTTTGCGGCGTGCTTATCTCCCGGTAAAAGTGATGTTTTTTGCTATTTTTCGCATTTTTGGGGTTTCCAAAGTGCGGCTCCGTGGGTTTTAATTGGCTCTACGGTCCGCCGTTCCCAAAATCGCTGAAATACCATCGCCCTCCGCCGCGACTGACGGAAACGGGGCATGTCGTCATTTGCCGGCGAAGCGGCAATTAAGACGGTTGCAAGGCCGCGATTGTGATAGACAAAAAAGAGAGGACACCCAGATGTTGCATGCCCAACAAGCTCCGCCTGCTATCAGTGCCATGGCCGCCGAAACGGCCCATAAGGCCGCGAATGCTTCCCAGGGCTATGAAGTCGTCATTATCGTCTTCCTGCTCGCTTCGGCGGTGATTATTCCTATTTTTCAGAAATACAGGGTCTCGGGAGTCCTTGGCTTCTTGCTGGTCGGTGTGTTGCTCGGCCCGGATGGTATAGGGCGGCTGGCTTCCGTTTCCCCGGTTTTCGACAGTTTCGCCCTCATGCGCTCGCATAGCGCACACGCCCTGGCTGAACTGGGTGTCGTCTTTCTGTTGTTTTCCATCGGTCTGGAACTGACCTTCGAGCGCCTTAAATCGATGCGGCGTCTGATCTTCGGTTTTGGCGCGGCGCAAATGGCCCTGTGTTCCATCGTGCTGGCCGTGTTGTTTTATATCCTGGGCCGCAGCGTTTCGGGCGCCGCCATGCTCGGCATGGCGCTGGCCATGTCCTCGACCGCGGTTGTCATTCCCGTCCTGTCCGACCGAAAGCAGTTGCGCACGGCGTCCGGCCGCAGCGTCTTCGCCGTCCTGCTGGCCCAGGACGTGGCCGTGGCGCCTATCCTGATCACCGTGGCGATCCTTGCCGGAACCAGCGCCGGGACCGGCGTCGGCTGGCAGGGGCTGCTGGCCCTCATTCCCGCCCTGATCGGCATGGGCGTGATCATTGTCGGCGGCCGCTTCCTACTGCGGCCCTTGTTCAATCTTGTCGCCGCGGCCAAGAGCCGCGAGTTGTTCATGGCCGCCTGCCTGCTGGTCGTGCTGTTGTCCGGCCAGGTGGCCGTGGTGGCCGGCCTGAGCATGGGGCTTGGCGCCTTCATCGCCGGTGTGCTGCTGGCCGAAACCGAATATCGCCGCGAAGTCGAGGTCCTTATCGATCCGTTCAAGGGGTTGCTTCTGGGCCTGTTCTTCGTGACGGTCGGGGCGCGGCTGGAATTATCGGTGATTTTTGCCCAGCCGGTCCTCATCCTGGGGCTTGTCGCGGCCATGGTCGCAATCAAGGCAGTGCTCATCTATCCGCTGGGGCGCGCCTTTGGCCTTGGTCATATTGCGGCCATAGAGACTGCGGCGGTGCTGGGGCCGGCGGGGGAATTCGCCTTCGTCATCATCGACCAGGCCGTGGGCAACAAGGCGCTGGACGCCGGCTTCGGCCAGGCCGTGATCCTGTCGGCAACGCTTAGCCTGTTCCTGGTGCCGCTGCTGGCGGCTCTGGCCAGCCGCTTCGGGCGCATGACCGCCAAGCCGGGCGTGCAGACCGCTGAAGCGCCGGAAGTGGTCAGCGAAGGCAATCCGGTCATTATCGTCGGCTATGGCCGCGTCGGCGCCCTGGTTGCCGACATGTTGAAGGTTCACGACATCCCGTTCACCGTCGTCGACTTCAATCCCAATGTCACGTCGCGCGCCCGCGCGGCCGGCGTCGAGGCCTGGTACGGCGACGCGTCGGTGCCGGACTTCCTGATGCGCATGGGGCTTGAGCGCGCCCGTGCTGTCGTCGTGACGGCTTCGACGACGGCCTTTACCGATTCGGTCGTCAAGACGATCCGGTCCTTACGCGAAGACGTGCACATCATCGCCCGTGCGCGCGATGCTGGTCATGCCCAAAAGCTGTACCAGATGGGCGCGACCGACGCCGTGCCGGAAACGATCGAGGCCAGCCTGCAACTGGCGGAAAACACCCTGATCGACCTTGGGGTCCCCATGGGGCTGGTCCTGGCCAGCGTCCACGAACAGCGCGACGTCTTCCGCCGCCAGTTCGGCGTCCGTGATGGTGCGACGCCCGTGTTGCGGCCGCGCATGCAGGGCGAGGCCTAAACCCGCCTTGCCTGAGTGAGAAAGAGCCCGGCCAGCAGCAGGCCAAGTCCGGCGGCGCGGGTCAGGTCGACGGGTCTTTGCACCGCGCCGAACAGGCCGAAATGGTCGATGACGGCGCTCATGACGATCTGGCCGGCGACGGCGCAGGTTATGGTGCTGACGACGCCGATGCGCGGCGTCAGCACCGATACGCTCAACACATAGAAGGCGACGACCAGCCCGCCACAAAACAGATAGGGCGGGGCGTTGGTGAGGGCCGTGGCTCCCTTCATACCGCTGACGGCAGTGACGGCCGCCGTGGCCAATAGTCCGACCGCGAAGACGCTCAGCATGACCGGCGCCGGATTGCCGGTCAGCCGCGTCAGTGCGCCATTGCTGGCGGCCATGACGGGGATCAGCACACCTGCGACAAATGCCCAGCCAAGATAGCCCGCCTGCATGACCTAACCCCTTGCCTGCCGACGTACAGTGACCGTGTCTCCGCCTATACCCCAGTTGTCGCTGTCGATCTCGTCGATCACGACGAAGGTCGTTTCCGGGTTCTTGTCGAGCACGGTCACCAGCAGGTCGGTAACGCCCTTGATCAGCGCCGCCTTCTGCTCGGAGGTCGCCGCCGGGGTGATCCTGATATTGACGTAGGGCATTATGGCTCCTGTGTTTCGTAGTGAAAGACTTTCGAGATGATCCGCCATTCGCCGCCGTCGCGGATCAGGGTGAGAAAGTCGGTGAAAAACTTTGGGCCGATGCAGCACTCGACATGGGCGCGCGCCGTCACCGGCCCGGCAAAGTCCACCGACACGATCCGATCGGCGCGCGCCTCATCGCGGCTGGCGGGCGAGGGGCGGGTGGCGACGACGGACAGGTAGGTCTCGACCGTATGATAGGTCAGGCCGCCGTCCGTCACCGTAACATAGTGGGCGCGCGGGTGCAGAACCCCGCGCAACGCGTCCGCATCGCTGTAGTAAAGGCCATCGAAATAGCGGTTCAGGACGGCCTCCACAGCAACGCGTTCCGGCGTCATGCCGCAAGTCCCTCGGCGGCCAGGGCGGCCTTGACGGACGGTCGTTCCTTGATGCGCCCGACCAGGGCCTGAAGGCGCGGCCAGTCGTCAAGGCCGATGCCCGTGGGGTGCGCCCAGTTGGCGACGGTGAACAGATAGGCGTCGGCGACGCTGAAGTCCTGGCCCATCAGATAGTCGCGGCCATCTTCGAGTTGCTGTTCGACCTGGCCGAGACGGCGCTTGACATTGGCCCTGGCGGCGATTTTCATTTCTTCGCTCGAGTCAGCCTTGAAGAGGGGCGTGAAGGCCTTGTGCACCTCCGACGCGATGAAGTTCAGGTGCTCCTGCAGACGCGCGCGTTCCAGCGTACCGGCGGCCGGGGCCAGTTTCGCATCGGGGTGCCGGTCGGCGATGAACTGGACGACGGCCGCGCCTTCGGTCAGGATCGCGCCGCCCTCGATCTGCAAGGCCGGGACATAGCCCTTGCCGTTGATGCGGCGGTAGTCTTCGCCGCTTTCAGTCGTGCCGGCAGCAGTATCGACCTTCTCGAGCGTAAAGGTCACGCCGGCTTCACGCAGGACAATATGGGGCGACAGCGAGCAGGCGCCCGGCGCATAAAAGAGCTTCATAATCAGAGCCTTATGTTGGATATGGTAGCGAGCCAACAATAGGCGCCGGGACTAACATTTGTAAACCTGATTACTTTAGGTTACTTCATTATCGAGTATCCCTTCGGTAACCTGTCATGCCCCTCAAAATGCGTAAGAACACCTCGCCCGCCCTGCCGCCGCGCTGCGCCGTCGGCGAGTGCATGGCTGTGCTGGGCGGGATGTGGACGCCCAATGTCATCTGGTACTTAAGCGGCGGCCCGCGCCGGTTCAGCGAACTGAAGGCCGATATGCTGCCAATCTCCGCCAAGATGCTGAGCGCGCGGCTGAAGGACCTGGAAGACAAGGGCGTGGTCAGCCGGACGGTAGTGGCGACGTCGCCGCCGTCGGTCGAATACGAACTGACGGCGCTGGGGCGCGAGTTCGTGCCTGTGATTCAAAAGATCGCGGAAGTCGGAGAGCGTCTGAAGGCGCGTCAAGCCACTGGTCAAGCTACTGGCATGATTGTTGAAACCCGGAATCCGGTTGCCGAAACGGCGGCAGAGCTATAGATGGGCCATGGGCGAACGCATCTACCTTTATGACTCCACGCTGCGCGACGGTGCGCAGGCGCAAGGCATCGACTTTACGGTAGCCGACAAGCAGGCCATTACCGCCGCGCTTGACGCCTTCGGCATCGACTATATCGAAGGCGGCTGGCCCGGCGCCAACCCGACCGATGACGCCTTTTTCGCGGCCGTTCCGACTGTGAAGACCGCCACCGTGTCGGCCTTCGGCATGACACGCCGTGCCGGGCGTTCCGCATCCAACGACCCGGGCCTGCAGGATCTTTTGGCGGTCAATACGCCCGCGATCTGCCTGGTCGGCAAAAGCTGGGACTGGCAGGTCGAAACGGCGCTGAAGGTGTCGAAGTCCGAAAACCTGCGTATGGTCGGTGAGTCCCTGGCGCATGTGAAGGCGCAGGGCCGTGAGGCGGTCTTTGACGCCGAGCACTTCTTCGACGGCTACAAGGCCAATCCCGCCTATGCGCTGGAGGTCCTGAAGGCCGCCCATGAGGCCGGCGCCAGCTGGCTGGTCCTGTGCGACACCAATGGCGGCTCGCTGCCGGCCGAGGTCCGCCGTATCGTCTCGGACGTGAAGAACGCGCTGCCCGACGCCAGGCTCGGCATCCACTGCCACAACGACACGGAACAGGCCGTCGCCAATTCGCTGGCCGCGGTCGAAGCCGGCGTGCGCCAGATCCAGGGCACGATCAACGGCATTGGCGAACGCTGCGGCAATGCCAACCTGATCGCCATCATTCCGACCCTGATGCTGAAAATGGGTTTTGATACCGGCATCAGCGCCGAGCAACTGACCCATATCGGCCAGTTGTCGCGCATGGTCGATGACCGGCTGAACCGGGCCCCCAACCGCTATGCCGCCTATGTCGGCGCCTCGGCTTTTGCGCACAAGGGTGGCCTGCACGTCAGCGCCATGAACAAGGACAGCCGGTCCTACGAACATATCGACCCGGCCCTGGTCGGCAACAGCCGGCTGATCCTCGTGTCGGACAAGGCCGGCCGCGCCAACATCCTCAGCCGCTTCGAGCAGATGGGCATAGAGGTCTCGCCCGACGACGACCGCATCGGCGATCTGGTCAAGGCGGTCAAGGAACGCGAGGCGCTCGGCTATGCCTATGAGGACGCCAGCGCCAGTTTCGAACTTATGGCGCGCGAGCTTCTGGGCGTGCTGCCGAAATTCTATAATCTGCACAGCTATCGGACGCTCGACGATTGCCGCGTCGATGCAAAAGGCCGGCACAACACCGTGGCCGAAGCAACTGTGAAGCTCAGCGTCGGCGGTGAAACCGTCATGACGGTCGCCGAAGGCAATGGCCCGGTGAACGCGCTGGACGCTGCCTTGCGCAAGGCGCTCCTGCCGCATTATCCGGAACTGGAAGCCATGCACCTGGCGGACTACAAGGTGCGGATACTCACGCCTTCGGAAGCGACAGCGGCCCTGACGCGCGTCATGATCGAGAGCCGCGACGATCAGGGCCATAGCTGGAATACGCTGGGCGTCAGCCACAACATCATCGATGCATCGAACAACGCCCTGTTCGACGCTGTGAGCTATCACCTGCTCAAGCGCGGCGCGGTGGTGAAGTAACTTATTCCTTCTCCCTGCTTGCGGGGAGAAGGTGGTCGCTTGCGACCGGATGAGGGGCAAAAACTGTTTCCGGGCGCGCGTTTGCTAACGCTGCCCCTCACCCTAACCCTCTCCCCGCAAGCAGGGAGAGGGGACTTTAAATCGGGGCGAAGGGCTCTGCGTTACTTCCCGACCGTCTCGTGCGCTTCGAGGCGCGCGCGTAAGCTGTCGATCTCATGGAAGAAGCGCTTGCGCACCTCGGCGGCGAACGGGTTGTCGCGTTCGATCGACAAGAATAGTTCGTCGGAATCGCCCTGGACCAGGCCAATGCCCTGCATCATCAGGTCGTAGGACTTGGTCGTGTGCACGCGCGGCAGGGGCTCAAGCCCGCTCATGACCTTGGCAATCAGGTGGGTCAGGCCCTGGACGGCGGCCAGCGCCTTGTCATGTTCTTCCGGCGTGGCGGTCGTCACCTTGAGATCGAGCGTTTCCGAGAAGAAACGGATGATCGGCGTGATCCGGCGCAGGCGCACGGGACAGACGACGATCTCAAGGTCGTGAATGCCCTTGCGCGCCGATTGCGGGCCGAACAGGGGATGGGTGCACAGAATATAGACGCTTTCCGGCAGCGCGGCCTTCAGCCACGCGGCAGGCTTTATCTTGACCGAACCGACGTCGATGACCAGGGCGCGGGGATGAACGTGCGGCGCGATCTTTTCCGCCAGCGCCTTCAACGTGCGGATCGGCGTCGCCAGCACGACGATGCGGCACGCCGCGGCTTCCTCGAGGCTGCATAGGGTAACATTATGCCTGTGCGCAAAGGCGCGCGCTTCGGGCGAAGGATCGCAGGCATATATGTCGAAATAGGGCGCCAGGTGCTTGACGATAAGGCGTCCGAACGCCCCGAGACCAAAAAGACCGAGCTTGTGTACTGTCTTGCCCACGAATGCCGTCGCGCTGCTTGCCAAACTGAAACAGCGCCCGTAACACACTCGAACGGGTGTGGCGAGGCAAAACGTGCCGTGCGTGCAATTTACAGCTGATTTTTGACGAATCTGCATGGATCTATTTCAGCTGAAACGACCTTCGCGCAATAATTGACCCTGAAACGGCTACCAGCTGAAACGTTTTTTCTTGTCGCCCTTGCCTTTTCCGTCCTTGCCCTTGTCATCCTTGGGCGCTTCCAGGGCGATTTGCAGCGGTGTCTTGGGCAGTTCGTCGGCCGTCAGAAAGCCGTCGGTATTCTTGTCGAGTATTTCGAAACGCTGGTTGGTCGCGTTCATCCATTCGGCGCCCGAGACGCGGAAATCGATATTGCCGTCGGCGCCGCGTACCGGCTGAGGCTCGTTGATGAGGCCGTACTGCGCCGCACCTTGCAGCGACTTTTGATAGCGGCCCTTGGTCGGGTCCTGGTCGATCCCCATTTCCGGATCGTGCTGGGCGCGATAGTTCTTGGGCTGGCTGACGCGGGGATCGAGGCGCGTGATTTCCGGCACGAGCTTATTCTCGTAAACCGAGTTCTCCGGCGAGTTGATATAGCCGTCCTTGCTGGTATCGAGCTTGAGGAAAAACGCCTTGGCGTCGTTGTCGAATTCCTCGTGGCTGATCTTGCCGTCCTTGTCGGCGTCGGCGGCTGCGAACCACGCAACGACCGGATAGGGCTTGTCGGCCGTGGCCCGGAAGGGCTGACCCGAAGGCGATGTGAATATCTGGCTGTTCACGCTGGTGACGATCTGAGCGCCGGCGACACCCGAAAGGCTCAGGGCGCCCAGGCTGATGAAAGCAATGAGGGACGTCCGGAGTGGGTGGGGCATGATACGATCTCGCGTTAAGTCGGTATTGGCCCAAGCGTTATGCAGGCTTTATGGTCAATTTGGGGCTTGTTTATTGAGTAGCCGCAATCATTGTCTCAAGCAAGCGGCTGCGAAAAAGGCGGGTCGCCGGACCCGCCTCTGCGCATTCAGGAGAATGTTTCCGCGACGCCGGCGCTGCCGGGCCGCGTCCCGTATTTGTTGGGGCCAGGGGTGCTGTCGAGGCAGGTAAAAACCAGCAGGACAATACCGCCGACCAGCGGAACGAAGCTGATGAAGATCCACCATGCACTGCGGTCGGTGTCATGCAGGCGACGAAACAACAGTCCAAGGCCCGGCAGCAACATGCCCAGCGCGGCGACGAAATAAAGCAGGGCGCCGATACCCGCGACGATGCCGTCGCCCAGCATCAGAAACCACGGGATGATCAGGACGATGACCTGAAAAAGGACGAACCACCAGTATTCAGACCGCGAGGCGCGGCCGTCGAA
>CAMLLA010000098.1 GCA_946480525.1 uncultured Asticcacaulis sp.
TTTCTGTTGATCATTCTATAGAAAGTTTTAAAATAAGATTATCAAAAATTGTTACGGGCTTGAGGTTTAAGAGTGGTTCGAGGAGTAAGCTTTATTCCGTTAAACTAGCGGCTAGATCAAAATCTATAATTGAATTAAAAATAGAAAAACTTCGGGAAATTATTAAAAACTCCGATATACCGGAGGAGAGGAAAAGAAAACTATTTTTAAAAATTGACGAATTGAATGCAGAATTGAACAATTCAAGACTTAATTTTGCTAAAGTTATGTCGGTTATTGCTTATATCAGTGGAGCTGTGGCGGTCGGGACAAGCTTCTTGGCAGATGCGCCAGATGCCATTGCTACTATTACAAGTATAATCGGCAAAGACAAAGATGCCGAAGAAAAGGAATTCGTTAGATTGAACGCGCCTGAGGATCTTGTAGCGCTGCCGTCACCTTCTCATGAAAATACCGGAAGCAATTAGAGCATATAATTTCCGTTTTTCCGATGAACGCGACACAATTGTGCGCAGTCTGGAGGTGCTCGAAACTGTGCCGGACATCCTGGCGCGGTCGAGTTTCCCGGCACATGTCACGGCTTCTGTCCTGATCATTCAGGGCGATGCCCTGCTGACCATATGGCATCCGTTTTTGAAAGCCTGGATACAGCCGGGCGGCCATGTCGATCCCGGTGAGACGGTGGTTGAGGCCGCCCTGCGCGAAGCCCGCGAGGAAGCCGGCCTGGAATGTGAGCTGATCGAACAGGAGCCCTTCGATATCGACTGCCTGTTGGTGCCAGCTAATCCGAAGAAGGGCGAGCCCGAGCACTGGCATATCGATTTCCGCTACCTGATGCGGCCAATCGCACAGGTCGGTGAACCGGAACTGCCGACCGCCTGTATTCCGTTCAGGCATCTGGGCGATATGTCGCCATCGCTGGCGAGACTGGCAGTGAAGATGGAAAGCTACCTGCGAGTGCTGGCCTAGGTTATTGTTTTGTCGCGATATTAAGCCAAAAACCGCTTCACACTTTTTGGCATATCGCTCAGGTATCGCTCGCCTTTAGCGGGAGAAATTCTTGCTAATGTCACATAACGGGTGTTAGCTGTCGGCCATCGCTGTGGGAGGCTGACATGATCTACTATTCCGGTATCAAGAAGATCGCGGATCCGGCGGAACGCGCCCGGACCATCAAGGGTATCAAGAGCCTGCGCAAGGCGCTGAACAGCGAAATCCCGGCGCGCAGCATGAGCGACTCCCTGCTGATGGCAACGTGGAACATCCGTGAGTTCGATTCCGGCAAGTACGGCTTCCGTGAAGAGGAAAGCTACTACTACATCGCGGAAATCCTCAGCCGCTTCGACATCATCGCCGTACAGGAACTGCGCGAGGGCCTTTATCCCCTGCAGCATCTGAAGACGCTGCTCGGCAGCTGGTGGGACTACATCGTCACTGACGTGACCTTGGGTTCATCGGGTAACTCCGAGCGCATGGCCTATCTGTTCGACAAACGCAAAGTGAACTGCACCGGGCTGGCGGCCGAGTTCGTCCTGCCGAACCAGAAGGGCGTCGACGCGCCGCCGGTGCAGCTGGCCAGGTCGCCCTATATTGCCGGGTTCCACGCCGGCTGGGCCTATTTCACCCTGGTTACGGTGCACATCTATTACGGCGAAGGCGTCAAGGACGACCCTAAGCGTGTACAGGAAATCACCGATCTGGCGGCGACGCTCGCCAAATATGCCCCGCGCTTTTCCGGCGCGCCGCAATACCGTCCCGGCGAAGATCCCGTCGGCAGCGACCTGATCATCCTCGGTGATTTCAACATCTTCAATCGCAAGGACGTCACCATGGAGGCCATAACCAAGGCCGGCTTCAAGGTGCCCGACGCGCTTCAGTCTATCCCCGGCAGCAATGTCGACAAGACCAAGCACTACGACCAGATCGCCTACCTCGACACGCTGAAGCGTTTGAAGCCTACGGGCAAGGCCGGGGTGTTCGACTACTATGAGCACGTCTACCGGACCGAGGACGAGGCGGCCTATGCCGAGGAACGGAAGACCAAGCCCGGCCGCAGCTTCAAGGACTGGCGCACCTATCGCATGAGCGACCATCTGCCGATGTGGATCGAATTCGGCATCGACGACAGCGACGCCTATATCGACGGCTTGACCTAAACACCTGACCCTAGAACCTGATGTCGATCGTGGTGCGGCGGTTCTTTGCATTGGCCACGCCGTCGCGGGTTTTTACGGCCAGGTCCTTTTCACCCTTCCAGCGGACGGTGATCATAGAGGACGGAATGCCTTCGGCCCTGAGCCCTGACGCGACGACATTGGCGCGGCGGCGCGACAAGGCCATGTTGTAGGCCGAGGAGCCTGACGTATCGGCGTGTCCGGTAACGGTCAGCTTGGGGGCCGGCGCAGAGCTGGCGTATTGCGCGGCATCCTTCACCACGGACTGGGCGGCCGCATTGAGGCGCAGGCTGTTGAGCGGGAAATAGACCGTATATTGCTTGGGCGCCGGAATGGACATCAGAGGCGGTTGCGCTGCCGGCGCTATCGATGCCGGAGCGGCCGGTGCCGGTGCCGGTACGGTCGATACCGTGACGGGCGTGGTCGATGGCAGGGGGGCGGGCGGAGTTGCCGGTGCCGGAGCGACAGCCAGGGTGGTGGGCACGCCGGCATTTGCCTGTGTCAGCGGGGCGGGCGCCGGAGCCGACGGCTGTGCGTAGGCCGGACGCGACTTGACCGGAGCACCGAAGCTCCAGCGCAGGCCGACACTTAAGGAGTGGTCGCTGAAATGGCCGGCAGCCTTGGCGGTATAGGTGTCGGTGACAGGGCCGCCTGCCCCCACCGGTGTGTGCGTGTCCTTTACCGTCACGTCGTAGGACGTGTTGCCAGTCCGCATGAAGCGGTAGATCATCTCGAAGTTCAGGCGGTCGGTGATGCGCCAGTTGGCGCCGGCCAGCGCCTGGGCGGCGGGCACGGTCTGCTCGGACGATACCGTATAAACGCGCGCATGGCCGTTGGTGGCCGACGGGCCGGCATAGGTGGTCTTGGCCTGGACGACGCCGGCGCCAATGCCGACGAAGGGGTGCAGCGGCAGGTCAGAGCGGATATCGTAGATCAGGTTGACCATGGCTGACGCCTTGTCGACCTTGCCGATGCCGGGCGTGCTTTCTCCTGACAGGCCGTCGGTAATGGCGCCCGGGCGCGTGCCGAACTCGGCTTCGGCGCGGACATTGGGTGTAAAGCGATAGCCGGCCCGGAAGAACCCGGCCGCGCCGCGGTCGATCTTGAGTGCGGCTTCATCGCCCAGAGGCGGTGTCGAACCGGGCGAAGCGGGGCCCTGGAGCGTGACGTCGGTGATTTCCAGCGTCTGGGTCGCACCGGGCGTCTGACCGGCTTCGACGGCGGCGTACCAGCCGATGTGGGTGCCGGCAGAGGCGGTGTGCGCGGCTGCGGCCCCGGCCAGGGTCAAGGCTGTCCCCGCCAGAAGTTTCAGTCTCATGCCCGCCATGCCCCTAAGCCCATCTACTCATTCAGAAAAATGAGACGGCAAGATATCACAGTCCGGTGAATAGGCACGGCGGGACACGTAACAGCCGAAGATTCCCGGGCAGCGCGGCAAATTTGTTTCGCTCGACACCGCCTGCGCGTAAACCTGGCGGAACGAATTCGCCGCCTGGCCGAATCCGTCCCGGTTTGGTCTTACGGCTTCTTGTTCTTGACCTCGTCCTCCTTGGCGACGGCGCGGTCCTCGGCGTTAAAGGTGACAGGCGCGGATGCGCTGCTTGAACCATAATCGCGACTTTTCTTCGCCAGGCGCTGCATGGTTGATTTCATGCCCTCCTTGCCGACGGCCATCGTCTTTTCGGTTGTGACACCCATGGCGCCGGCGTCGGTGAACTTCGCGAATTCGGCCCCCAGGAAGACGACTTCCCAGCCCTTTGCGCGGGCGCGGTCGAGCGCGGCGCGGGCGCCTCCTTGAGTGACCTCGCGGCTGGAATTCTCTTCGCCATCGGTCATGATGACCAGGACGGCCTTTTTCGGATTGTCCTGCTCGGCGATGGAAACGATGCGGCCGATGGCGTCGTAAAGCGGGGTCATGCCGCGCGGGCTGGCCTCGGCGGTCGTCACCTTGCGCCAGCCGGTCGCTGGCACCTTTTTGCGTAGCACGTCGAATTGCAGGCCGTTCTGCGCGTCAAAGACGGCGAGCGTGACCGATGTGCGCAACGCCCCGTCGCCTTCGCCCAAGGCTTCGGCATAGGCGTTGACCGAGGTGAGGGCTTCTTCCCAGATGTCCTGCATCGACCCTGTCCTGTCGAGCAGGATATAGGTGTTGATGCTGGCATTCGGTGCGATGCGGGTGACGGCTTCGGTCTGGGAAAATGCCGGGCTGGCTGCCAGCGGCAATGCGGCAAGAGCCATGGAAAGCCACAGGGTTTTGTGCATGACGACCTCCTTGAACGGCGAGGTCCATACAATCTCCCTGCCCCGCCACCCATCAGATGAGCGCGTCATTTTCGTCCGGCGCATGTCTAAATAACGGCGTTCCGGATACATTTTGCAGGCGGAATTGTGTTCAGACCGACAGCCGGCGCACGGCTTCGTGCGCGATTGTGAATTTCGTGTGACTGGAGAATTTGCTATAGTAAATGCACGGGAAATGGCCCGTATTCACTCCCTGGACTCTTGTCAAAGGGCGACCCGGTGTCAGAGCAGGCGGCCATATCATCAAAGGATATGGAGAAAACGCCACGCTAAAGCACCAAATATGAAAGACCCTCCGAGAAATCGGAGGGTCTTCGTCATTCAGCACCTGTTGTCGTGCTTTTCATCCAAAAACCGCTTCACACTTTCTGGAAGCGCTCAGTTCGCCTTGCAAAAACGGTCGATAAAGGCGGCGTGGTCGGGCTGATGCGTGGCAGCCTGGGCGATGATGGTTCGCATCCGGATCAGCGCCTGGTTCACGTCGGCGAAGGGCAGGGCGTCCGCCATCGGATCATAGGCGCGCGGTTCCACGCCCCATCCCGTCAGGATGGCCAGCCAGCTCGCCGTCTTGAACAGTTCGTGTTCGTTGATGAACAGGCGGCCCGTGGCGGCGAACAGATCGATACGCTCACACAACGAATCCGATACGGCGTTGTGTTTGTTGTAGCGCCAGAATTCCGTGTCCTCGCGGTGCGTCAGCTTGTAATGCATGACCAGGAAGTCGCGGACATCCTCATAGTCGTAGGCTGTCTGGCGATTGAATTCCTCGGCCAGCTGTGGCGCGAACGCCATGTCCGGCAGGCATTGCAGCAGCTTGACCACACCTTTCTGAATCAGGTGGATCGAAGTCGATTCCAGGGGCTCGAGGAAACCTGCTGCAAGACCTATCGCGATGACATTCCTGTTCCAGGCTTTCGCACGCCTGCCGGTGAAGAAGCGGATAACGCGTGGATCGGCCAGGGCGTCGCCATCCAGTGCGCCGAGAAGGGCGTCGGCGGCCTTGTCATCGGAGATGTGCTGGCTGGAATAGATGTAGCCGTTGCCCGTGCGGTGCTGCAGCGGAATGCGCCATTGCCAGCCGGCGTCCCGGGCTGTCGCGCGGGTATAGGGCGTCAACGGCCCCTCATTGCGGCGGGACGGCACGGCAACGGCGCGGTCGCACGGCAGAAGCCCCGTCCAGTCGACATAGCCCGTCTTGAGCATTTCTTCGATCAGCAGGCCGCGAAAACCCGAGCAGTCGATGAACAGGTCGCCGTCTATCCTTTGTCCGTCTTGCAGCGACAGGCCGGTGACAAAGCCGCTTTCCGGGTTCTGATGGACCTCGATGATCCGACCTTCGACACGGGTGACGCCCCTGGCCTGCGCGTAGTCGCGCAAATACCGGGCATAGAGACCGGCGTCGAAATGGTAGGCGTGCGCCAGGCCGGACAGGGGCGAGGGGGGATCCTTCACCGGCGGGCTGAAACGGTTGCCAAGCGCCAGGACCGTGTTGAGATTATAGTCGTCGAGGTTTCCGCCCTGGCCCGCGGCGCGCGCCCTAAGCCAGTGGTGATGAAACTCGCACAGGTCGATATTCCGTCCATAGGCGCCGAACGGATGAAAACTGCTGTGGCCCTTGTGACGCCAGTCGTTGAACTGGATACCCAGCTTGAACGTCCCCTGGGTCCTGCGGATGAAATCATCCTCTCCGATGCCCAGCATGTGATTGAAGTGGGCCAGCAGAGTCAGGCTGGCCTCTCCGACGCCGATCGTGCCGATCTCGTCCGATTCCACCAGCGTAACCGTCGTCGGCAGCTCACGCAGGAACCGGCCAAGGGCGGCCGCGGTCATCCACCCGGCCGTACCGCCGCCGGCAATAACGATACGCCGTACGGGCGTGCTCATGCCGGTGCCTTCTGGAAGTTCGGCGACGCGCAATGCTGTTTGATGAAATCGCTGTGGTCGGGCAGCTTGTCGACCACCTTGCGGATGACGTCGCGCCGTTCGTGCATGAGGGCGCGCAGGCGCTCCAGCGGCACGCGGTCGGCCAGCGGATCATAGGTTTGCGGCACCATGCCCTGGCCATTATAGATCGAGATCCACGACGGTTCGGCGAAGTGGTCGTACTGGCGGATCACGGCCTCGCCGCGAAGAGCATACAGTTCGATCTTCCGGGTCAGGTCGTCCGGGATCGGCATTTCGGCGCAGTAGCGCCACAGCGGCTCTTCCCGGCGGTTCAGGCGATAGTGCAGGATGATGAAGTCGCGGACCTGCTGGAACGACTCGAGCATCCGGAAATTGTATTCCCGGACAAGCGCCGGCTCGCAGGCACGCGACGGAAACAGCTCCAGCAGCCGGATGACGGCGATCTGGATAAAATTGATGGAAGTCGATTCCAGCGGCTCGATGAACCCCGACGACAGGCCAGCGCAGATGCAGTTCTTTTCCCAGAAGCGGTTGCGGTGGCCGGTTTGGAAGCGGATCAGCATCGGGTCCTTCTGTGCTTTTCCGTCCAGGTTATTGAGCAGGATGTCGCGCGCCCGCTCCTCGTCCATGAAGCGCGACGAAAAGACATGGCCGTTGCCCGTGCGGTGTTGCAGGCCGATGCGCCATTGCCAGCCCGCTTCATGGGCGATCGAACGGGTGTAGGGGGTGAGTGGCTCGGCGCGATCGCATGGCACGGCCCAAGCCCGGTCCACCGGCAGGTAGTCGCTCCAGTCGGTATAGCCCACCTTCAAGGCGCCTTCGATCAAAAGGCCTCGGAAACCCGTGCAGTCGACGAAGAAATCCGCCGTCTCGATGCTGCCGTCGTCCAGGGTCAGACTGTCGATAAAGCCGTCTTCAGCGCGCAGGTTGACCTGTGCGATCTTTGCATTGCGCCGTTTGACGCCTTTGGCTTCACAGTGCTTGCGCAGAAAGCGGGCGTAGAGTGACGCGTCGAAATGGTAGGCATAGGTGTAGTCGCGCATGGGCGAGCGCGGATCGGGGTTCGGCGGAAAGAACTTGTTGGCGTAGGACAGCTGCGTCGGCAGGGAATAGTCCTCCAGCACCGACGCATCGCCTTCGGCATGCAGCCGCCGCCAGATCTGGTGTGGCGCCAGGCCTTCGAACAGCGCGCCGAAATCACCGAAGGCGTGAAAATAGCGGTTTCCGGTCCAGCCCCAGTCGATGAACTCGATACCCAGCTTGAACGTTGCCTCGGTCTCGCGGATGAAATCGGCCTCCGCAATGCCGATGTGCTCATTGAAGGCGCGTATGCTGGGTATGGTCGCTTCGCCGACGCCGATCGTGCCGATCTCTTCGGATTCGATCAGCAGGATTTCGACGGACTTGGGCAGGGCCGCCGCCAGCGCCGCCGCCGACATCCACCCGGCCGTGCCGCCGCCGGCGATGATGATCTTCCTGATGGGGTCGGCCATATTTCCCGCCTGCTCGTGTTCGTGGAATGCCTGCCGTGGTTTAAACGGCGTGCCTCTCATAAAAAAGCCCTTTCCGGTGCTGCACCGAAAAGGGCTGAAAGTTTCAGAGAACAGGTCCGGTGGAGACAGTGTGGACCGCTGGACCAGACGGAGACACCTGTGCCGCAAGCTTGCGCTGTGCCGGCGGGCGGCCGCCCGGAACCATGTCTGGGCGGCCAAGTCGTATTTAGTAGCTGGCGCGCAGCACCAGGGAGATACGGCGATCGGTCTTGGTCGCCGAGTAGTAGTGCGTTTCAAGCGGCTTGGTGATGTCGCTGGAGACGCGGATATAGTTGACGTCGCGGCCGACATTGGTGACCTGGAACCCGATCTTGTAGTTCTTGTTGATCGTGTAGAAGGCCGAACCGTCCCACTGGCCGTAGGCGACCGCCCACATCGGACGGTTGACGTTGGCCGCCGAGGTCGTCAGCAGGTAGTCCGAACGCCAGTTATAGGCAAGGCGGGCGGATACGCCGTACTTTTCGTACATCAGTGCGAAGTTGTAGCTTTCGGGCGACATGCCTTCCAGCGGCAGGACGTTCAGGTTGGCGTTGGTGATCTGGTTGCCGTCGCTGATCGCGGCCACCGGGTTACGGCCACCCGAAGAGTCGATCCGTGTGTAGTTCGCCTGGATGCCGATACCGTCGAACGGCGCCGGCAGGAAGTCATAGAACTGCGAGTAGGCCAGTTCGAAACCGGTAACCTTGCCCTTTTCCGAGCCGTTGACGTAGCGGTTGACGTTGAACGTCATGGTCGCGCCGTTGTTGGTGTAGGTTTCGGGCATGGACTGGGCGTAGATGTAGTTGCTCAGGTCCTTCTGGAAGATCGCCAGGGTCAGGCTGGAGGTCGGGGCGAAGTACCATTCGGCCGTCAGGTCGTACTGGTTGGCCTCGATCGGCTTCAGGTTGGGCGTGCCGCCCTGTCCGGTCGGGTTGAGGGTGAAGTCGCCCGTGTTCTGACCCGCACTGAGCGTCGTATAGGCGCTGAGCCAGGACAATTCCGGACGGACGATACCCTTGGAGGCAGCGAAGCGGAACTGCAGCTCGCTGTTCAGACGATAACGCAGGTTCAGGCTGGGGATAGTGCTGGTGTACTCGTGCGTACCCCCAAGAGCCTGCGGGGTCATGGTCGTGGCCTTGAACGTGCGCGCGTTCTCATAGGCCGCGCACTGCGCCGTCGACGGGTTGCCCGCGCCGATGCTGCCCGGCGTGCAGGTCGCACCGAAATTGCTGTCCGAAGCCGAAACGACATAACCGGTGGTATCGACTGTCGTCTTGACGACACGAACGCCGACATTGCCGTCCAGTGTCTCGCCGCCAAACACGCCGTCCTTGCCGAACTTCAGAAGGCCGTAGATCGCCTCCGTCTTTTCGTTCTGGATGTTCAGCCCCCCCGACGTCGGATCGGTAAAGTAGTAGGCTTCGTTCGCCGGCGACCAGCCCCATCCGGCGGTCTCCGTCGCCTTCAGCTGATCGTAGGTGTACTGCGTGCCCTGGTTGACCAGGTTGGCGGCAGGGAACCAGATATTGCCGGGGACCGGAATATCACCGTGCATGAAGCCGTCGAAGGCGATGTTTTCGGATTGGTTCGGCAGGTTGGCGTTTTGCGCCGACGAGGGCGCGCCAACGCCGCCGACTTCATCGAGGTAGACAGCGCCGGCGCCGCCGCCCGAACCCCAGTACTGGTGGCTGAGATAGTTCCAGTTCCAGTTGGTCTGGCGGGTAATATAGTCGCGGTCGGTCGAACGGGCGCCGAAGCGGAAGCTCTTCAGCCAGCTGCCGTCATCGAACTCATACTGGGCGTCGAGACGGCCGGCCAACTGCTTGCCCTCGTTCTTTTCGACGTGGTCCATGGCGGCCGACCAGTAGTAGCTGGCCTTGTTGGCGGTATCGTTCGGCGACTGGATGACGATGCTGGGCAGGTCGCCGCGCAGGTCAACCGTGGCGGTGACCTTGTCCGAAGCCGAGCAGGTCGTCGTGCGGACCTTGGTATCGCAGTACTGGACGAAGACGGTGTTGGACAGGATGTCGGCCGTTGACTTGACGAATTGCAGGTCGCCGGTGACGCTCAGCTTGTCGGTCGCGTTCCACTTGAAACCAAGCGAGATGTCGGTTGTTTCCTTGCGGTCTTCGCCGTAACGCGTGTTGGCGTCGATGCCCGAGCCTGGAACGGTACCGGCCATGAAGACGCCGTTGCTGTCGAAGACATAGCTGGAGTTCGGCGTGGTGATGGCGCCGTCATAGAAGCCGACATTGTATTCGGTGTTCTTGGGCGTTGCGACCGAGTTGAAGGCCTGAAGCGTGAATTCCAGGGTGTCGGACGGACGCCACTGGACGGCCCCGGCCAGGGCTTCGCGCTTCTGGTTCCAGTCGATGGTCCGCCAGCCCATGACGTTCGGGATGTAACGGGTGCTGGCGCCTGAACCGACGGTGACGTAGCGGTCGGTACCGACCACGTGGGTTTCGTTGCCGACATTGGCCTGCGAATAGTTCAGCAGCAGGCCCAGTTCACCGATGCTGGTGTCGAACCGGTCGGCCCAGATGGCCGATCCCGACCAGTGGCCCTTTTCCTGAAGGTCGCCCGTCGTGTTGTCGAGCGTGAAGGCCAGGAGGCGCTTCTTCTGGTCGAAGGGCAGGCGGGTGCGCAGATTGACCGTGCCGCCGATGCCGCCTTCGATCATGTCGGCCGAAGGGTTCTTGAACACGTCGACGCCGGCCAGCAGGTCGGCGGACACATCATCCCAGCTTAAGCTGCGACCGTTCTTGGCCGAGAAGATGTCGCGGCCATTGGTCTCGGAGCGGACCCAGCTCAGGCCACGAATGTTGACCCCGCCGCCTTCCGCGGTCATGCGGATCGGGTCGCGGGCTTCGTTGGCGCGCTGGATCTGCAGGCCGGAGATGCGCTGCAGCGCTTCGGCGACCGAGCGGTCCGGCAGGGCGCCGATATCGACCGCGGTGATCGAATCCTGGACGACGTCGGAGTCGCGCTTAAGCTTCTGCGCGGACTTGATCTGGCCGCGCTGACCCGTCACGACGACGACGTCGCCGTCGGCGGGCGCTGCCTCCTGAGCCGCAACGGGCGCGGCGTAGGCGATGACGCCCAGAACGGCGAGCGATGCGCCCATGAGGTATTTAAATCTCGAACTTGGGTGTTTCATAGTGTTTCCCTGTGACAACCCGGCTTCGCCACTGACGGCGATGCGTTGCGCGAACACCACGCCGCGAAGCGTGAAAATGTGTTCAAATATGAAAATCCACGGGCGGGACAATTCGCCTGTGGGCTGTGGTGAGCTTGGTACTTCCCCTGCCTGTCGCTGTTTTTAAGAGTCAGCGATCAGGTTTGACCAACGCTGTCAGAAAACGGGTACCGCTACCAATATTATTTTCGTAATGTGGTTCTATTTGTATGATTATAGCTAAAAGGTCACACAAGTCTCTGTTTTTAAAGAAATAAATTTCAGATATGACAATAATGCGCTGCGATAATTTTGTTTGTGAAAAGATTTATATATATAAAATAATAAATGTAAGGTCTGCCCGACACGGTAAAACTGTGCGCGAGTACACCGTCAAGGTTGCCTGTCGTTCGGGAATCAGCGTGCATGCTAGGGACGCGCGT
>CAMLLA010000099.1 GCA_946480525.1 uncultured Asticcacaulis sp.
CACCTCGTAACGCACGCGGACCTTGACCGTGCCTGGAAAGCCGTTGTCGCCGTCCGGACTGGTCAGGGACAGTTCGACCCCGCAGCCCTTGCGCCTTGCCTCCCAGATTCGGCTGCCGAAGCTCTTCGGGCCGCCATGGCTGACGACGCCGTCCGGCCGGCTTTTCAATTCGAAGCGCTGGCCGTCCAGCGTAAAGCCGCCACCGGAAATCCGCCCGGCATAGCGGCCGATCAGGCTGGAGAAGTTGTCGCGCTTTTCGTAAGCCGCCAGGCTGTCAAGATTGCGCACCACATTGATGACCTTGCCCCCACGATCGGGCGCTTCGATACGATAGAGAATCCCGCCCAGATTCAGCAGCGTCACGCTTAAGGTGTCGCTGCGGATTGTCCAGGCATTGACGGCCTCGCCGGACGACGACAGGCCATAACTGGCTTTTTCGACCGTGCAGCCGGCAGCGGCCATGGACGGCACGGCCAGCATGACGGCGGGAATCACAAGCAGCTTCATCGGGGGGCTCCGGTTTTTGTGAGACTGCGACAAAACAGAGCACAAAAAAAGAGGCCGTTTCGCCCGAGGCAAAACGGCCAGAATATATCTGCCCTCAGGGAGGTTGGGGGAGATAGGCGACACAATTAGGGAATGTCGAAATCGTATATTGTCCGACTAATTTAAAACGTCAAGCGCTTTTGATCGATCATGATCCAATTGTCATAATCGATCAAAGCTTTGCGGCTGGGCTCAGACTCAAATCCAGGTCCGGCGCCGGGGTTTTGGCTTGAGGAGCAGGTATAGTCCGATACCGGCCGCCGCGGCGACGCCGACACGCGCAGCGAAACGCGCCGGGTTGTGCTTCAGTTCGGCCTTCAGTCCCATTTCCGCGAACAGGTTGGGAACGTGGCCGCGCCGCAGGTCCTCGCCGACCGCCTCTATCATCTGGATCCGGTCGGCGGCGATCAGCGTGATCCAGTGCGCCTGCTCGGACTCGCTGAACCTGAAGGCCAGGCGGCGAAGCGCGCCGCTTAACCCTTTGGGCGGGAGGGTGGTACCGAAGACGGCGGTCAGGTTCGGCCGTTCGTTGGAGTGCAGGACTTCAACCGAGGCGTCCTGTTGCGTCGGCCGCTGCCAGTTCATGCCCTTGTGCTCGTCGCCACTCTCCTGGCGCATCGGAAAGGCCGGCCAGTCCTTTGCGTTCATTTCGATTTCGTGTTCGATGGAATCGAGTTTCACGTCCATGGTCAAATCCCCGCGTTGGCCGGCACCAGGACCGGCTTGATGCAATTGTCCAGCCTGTCGGCGAAGATGCGGTAGGCATCCGACACGTCTTCGAGGGCGAAGCGGTGGGTAATCAGTTCGCTGGGCTTGAGCCGGCCGGCCATGACGTGTTCGACCAGAACGGGCAGGTGGCGCTTGACGGCGGCCTGGTTGGCGCGGATGGTCAGGCCCTTGTTGAGGACATTCCCGATCGGCACCAGCGCATCGATTGGTCCGTAGACGCCGACGATCGACACCACGCCGCCCTTGCGCACCCCATTGATGGCCCAGTGCAGGGCGGTCCCGGCGCCGCCGGTCAGCTTGAACAGGCGTCCGAGCGCCGACTGCATGCTGCTGCCTGACGCTTCGGCGCCGACGGCATCGATACAGACGTCGGCGCCCAGCCAGTCGGTCGCCTTCTTGAGGAAGAGCACCGGATCGCCTTCCTTGAAATTATAGGTTTCGGCGCCCGAAAACTTCGCGGCGAATTCCAGACGGTAATCGAGATGGTCGATGATGATGACGCGGCCGGCGCCGAACAGAAAGGCGCACTTGGCGGCCATAATCCCGACGGGGCCTGCGCCGAACACGGCGACGGTGTCGCCCGGCTTGATCGCCCCCATCTCGGCCGCCTGATAGCCCGTCGGCGCCACGTCGGTCAGTATGACGGCGTCATCGACATCCATTTCACGCGGGATAACATAGGGGCCGACGTCGGCATACGGAACGCGGACATATTCGGCCTGGCCGCCGTCATAACCGCCGGCCGTGTGCGAATAGCCGTATACGCCGCCGATGGCGGTCGCTTCGGGCGAGGCTTCGTGACAGTTGCCGTACAGGCCTTCCTTGCAAAACAGACAACGGCCGCAGGCGATGTTGAACGGCACGAGAACGTGGTCGCCGACCTTCAGCGTCTTCACCTCGGGGCCGACCTCTTCGACTATGCCGCAGAACTCGTGGCCGAAGGTCTGGCCGACGCGCGTGTCGGGCACCAGCCCGTGATAGAGGTGCACGTCCGAACCGCAGATACAGGAGCGGGTGACGCGGACAATGGCGTCTTCGGGATGTTCGATTTTCGGGACGGGTTTACATTCGAGGCGCACCCGATTGGGGCCCCGGTAGGTCATGGCAAGCATGGATCGGTCCTTGAATGAATGGGCGTGGCGCTGCTTCGAGCTTTAACGAACCACGGCATAAAAATGATATGAGACGGGGCGACACACACTGTTGCTTATGCGTCAGGACGCGAGCGGCCTTAGTGTTCGTCTCAGGCGCGAAAAGGATTTGCGGCCTTACTTCGCAGCGCGGTTGCCACATCGCCAATTTATTTTTGCCGGTCCATGGTCACGGCTTGCAGCCGCTTTTGGCTGATCCGGATCGAGTGTGGAGTGTGCGATGAAATTCGAGATCATTGTGATAGCCGCCGCGGCTATGGCGCTTTCGGCCTACACGGCCGACGCCCGGATCCCGAAAGGTCCGTCGGGTCAAGGCAGTGAGCAGAAGGCCAGCCAGACGGGTGGAGATGTTCCGGGCGACGTGGCGGCAACGAAGGCTCCTGCCGCGCATGACGCCGCGGGTGGTAAATCCCACGGCGATGCCGCCACTTTCCTGTCGTCAATCGACCGCGCGGGACGTGACCCCGCGCCCAGGACACGCGGCGCAACAGAGGTCAAGGGCCAGAATGCGAACGGCCTTGGCAATGTCACGACAGGTGTCGAAGTCGCCGGCGGAACTCAGGCCTCGCCGGCCAGTGTTTCGGTCTTGGGCAGCGGGTTGGTTGAAACAGGCAGCAACTGATCGCATCCTGCCTCAGGCACGCGGGAAAAGGCTCTCTCCGGGGCCTTTTTTCGTGCCTGCGCTTCGGCCGCTTCCCGTTCGGCTTCGATCTCCGCCAGCATTTCGGCATGGCCGCGGGCAATGCTTTCGGACGTGTAGTTGAGGCGGGTGACGGGAAAGCTGCGGTCCCTGCCGGACAGTGCGCGCGCAAGGTCGATCATCAGAACGACTCCGCGATAAAACGGGCGTCGCGATGTGCGCGGCCGCAAGGCGTGTCGACCCCGTCGTCCCAGTGAAAAGGCACGCCGAGTATGGCGCAGGTAAAGCCCTGGTCATGCACGAAGTCCGCAAAGGTCCCGCCGGTCTCATCCATATAGGTTTGGGCCTCGGGCGTTTCCGGCGTCAGCACGTCGGCGCGAACGCTGGCGACATATCGGGCCATCATGTCGCGGCTTGTCAGGGCAGTGCCGGCTCGCGTTTGGGTTTCAAGGAAGCTGTGGGGAAGGGCGTTCATGCACGTCATCCATCGATCGATGATATTCAGTAGCAGGAATTAACCTCTCTGATTTCAAAAATAGCATTTATGCAAATTTACTTGCGATTGCACTCTTGCCCACAATGGCTACCATGTCCGTTATGTAGGGGAGGGATCATGACCGTAGCCGTAGGTATTGAACGCCTTCATGCAACGTTGGCGCAGCGCGATACGCCAGAAACCGTCCTTAAGCTGATCAAGGACGTCCTGCCGGAAGATGCCACGCGCAAGATGTTTCCGCGCTTTCAGGAGGTCTTGGCCAGTTCGGTAAACGCCTTGTTCGGCTGGTCGTCGATGTCGACGACCTTCGCCGTGCCCGACAGTGCTGCGCCGCAGGTCGCCAAGGTGCGCGAACTGGCCACACTGTTCCTGGCGCCCGGAACCGCCGCCGCACTGCCGGAGGTGGCTGACAGCGAGACGGAAGCACTCGACCGCTTCATTGCCGGCTTCGATGGGATGATCGGCAAGACGGCAGGCCAGTCGAACTTCAAGACCGATCGCCTGGACCGCGCCAGGCGCAAAGCTTTGGGCCTGTCGCGCCGCCGCTATTCAAAACTGTTTCGCGTCGCGGGGCGGTTGGAGCGCAAGGCAGCACGGCTGGGGGAAGGGGAGGCGCAGCGTGCTTTGTTACTGGTCGGGAAGGCGGCGCTGGCGCCCCGTCTTCGGCCAGAGGATTTTCGCGGTGATGTTCTGTCGGCGGCCTTCGTCGCCTACTATTCCGCACGCATGAAGCTGCGCAGCGAATTCACCATTTCAGGCCAGCAGCGGCCGTTCGACGAAATCAGCGAAACCTTGCTGACACTGTGCGAAAACAGCCCGGCGACGAGTTGGTGGGCCGTGGCGCATGTCTTTCCGCGCGCCGATGTGCTGGCGCGATTGACGGAGGCAGAGCGCGGGCAATTGCTAGGCACTTGGTTCGACATCCTGCAACAACTGGCCGACCGGCTGGATGATATTCGTGTCCGGACCGATATTGATGTCGCCACCATGGTGGTGAAGCGTGGCAACGATTCCAGCACATGGAACCTTTTGGCGGGGGCATGGAACCGGGCGCGCGACCACTGGATCGCCCTGATCGGCGCCCTGCAGATGGACGAACTGTTCGACCGCTTCATGCCCGGTAAGGTCATGAAGCTGATTGCCGCAGATGTCGCTGCCTGGCACAGGATGAGCGGCGGCGGCATTCATCCCGATACACTGGTGTGGCTGGCCCTGCCGGCGCCGTGGCTGGTTCTGCGCGGCGAAGCGTCGTGCACACGCGGGGATATCGAGATTGTATGCCGTGAGCGGGGAATCGATCCGGAAAAGACTGGCTGGACTGGCCCGCGCCCGTTGACGCAGGTCGTGGCTTTCCGTCCGACCCCGGAACTGGTGCATGGCGTGACCGTCAGCAATCCTTACCTGGCGGACTACCTGCGCCGGATTGGGGCCTTCAGTGGCAAGGGACTGAAGCCGTCACAAGTTGACAAGCAGACCTGAACCCTTAAGAATTCAGTCGCTGTCTGGTAGCTCAGTGGTAGAGCGGTCGGCTCGTCTCCGATTGGACGCTGGTTCGAGCCCAGCCCGGGCAGTACTTCTCACACGGCTTCGGGACGATTATCGCATCGTCGTCGACACCGATCATTCTCTGGTCGGGAGTAACGAAAAGAAATGCGCTTCACGCCGGCCGTCTCGAATGTCAGGCTCAATTGGTAGCCGTTGATGCGATAGGTGCCCCTGAGGTCGGCACCGGTTGTCCCATTGCTTGAGGCATTGCCGCCGCGCTGTCGAAATTGCCGGGGGGAGGTCATAGTAAGGGTGGTGGCTAGGACGGCGAATATCATGGCATCATCCCGTCAGACGCCCCCGCCCGCAACACCGATAAGACCGCAAAACCCAGCACGGCCGGGTCGAAATCAACACATTCCCGGCGCTATAGATTTTGTTGTCGCTTTATCGCTCTACCGGATTTCGACGATCTCGATGGCGGCGCCATCCAGCATAGCTTCATCGCCCTCGGACTTGCCCATCAGCACGCGCGCCAGCGGCGAGACGTAGGAAATGCTGCCGGCGGCGGGATCGGCCTCGTCCTCGCCGACAATGCGGAAGGTCTGGATCCGGCCGTCCTCGCGTTCGATGGTCACCGTGCAGCCGAACACGACGCGGTCGGGCGAGGTTACCGGATCGATGCGCTGGGCCGACCCCAGGCGTGCGGTGAAGTAGCGCAGGTCACGGGTGGCGCGCGCCATGGCGGTGCGGTCGTCGCTGACGCTGCCGGACGCCTGGGCGGCGGTCCACGCGGTCTTCGCCTCGGCAAAGGCTGCTTCCAGTTGCGCCAGGCCTTGCGGCGTCACGAGATTGGGATGCGGCGAGATCGGGCGGTCGGGCAGGTTGGCGGCCGCTGATTCGTGGTCTTCGTCCCTGGTAAAGGCTACGCTCATTCTTGTTATATTGCCTTCCGTTTGGGCAGGAACAGCCAGATGCCGGCGCCGACAATCATCGCCGCGCCGACAAAGGTCATGCCATCGACCCGGTCACCGAAGAAGATCATGCCGAAGCCGACGCCCCACAGCATCTGGGAATACTGGGTGGGAGCGATGCGGCTGGCGGGTGAGTACCGACTGGCAAAGCCGATGACCACGTTGGCCGCCGCACCCAGAATGGCGTAGCCGGCGATCAGAAGCCATTGCGCGGGCGTCGGCGCGACCAGATGGCTGATCGACAGAAGCCCGCCGATCGCCAGCGGAAACAGGGTGACGGCACCATAGAGGGAAATGGCCTTTTCCTCACGCGTGATGCGCAGCAGGACCGACATGAAGGCGGCGATAAAGCCGCAGCTGACGGCCGCCAGGTGACCGATGCCGATCTCGCGGAAACCCGGGCGCAGCACGACCAGGACCCCGGCAAATCCCAGAACGACGGCCAGCCAGCCCTTGGGTGTCACGGGTTCCTTCAGCAGCCAGGCCGACAGGGCGGTGATGGTCAGCGGCATCAGGAAGATGAGCGCGAAGGCCTCGGCCATGGCCAGGTGGGTGAAGGCGACGATGCTGGTGAGCATGCCGGCAGTGGCCAGGCAGCCACGCAAAACCCACAGCCACGGCTGTCTGGCCCTGACCATGTCCAGCACCGTATCGCCCCGCCGCCAGGCCAGCGGAATGACAAAGATCGAAAACAGGCTGCCGAAGACCATCAGCTGGTAGGGCGGGACGGCGCCGTGGATGCCTTTGACACAGGCGTCGCTGATGGCGAAAAACGCGTACGCCACAAAGCCCAGAAACACACCGCTCTTCAAAATGCCCAAGGCGAAAAAATCCTGCTCGAATGCAGCCCTTCATAGCGAAGTTTCGGCTGCGCTCAAGCGATGTGGGGGGACGGACCCTAATGCGCCATCTCGATATCCTTGCGCGCCGACACCGAAGTGATGATGAAGCCGGCTACCGTCTCCATAAGCACCATGGCGGTAATCAGGAAGAAGGTCGAAGTGGCAAACGACCGCAGAAGCAGGAATTCGACCAGGCACAGGATGAACAGGAACATGTTCAGCACGTGCTTGAGAAGGACATCATTGGCCGACCGCGCCGAGGCGATGACACCGAAGAAGAAGGCGGCCAGAGCGACGACCAGGATAACGTCGCTGGTCTGGAGCTGCCAGACACCGCCCGATGCCGACATGGGGATCTGACTGACCGGGCTTTTCAGCGAACTGGCGACGACGCTCGAGGACGTGCCGAAACCGCCCGTGCCCAGGGCCAGGGCATTATAGATGGCGACGGGGATGGCGAGAAAGGGAAAGGAACGCAGGATGGACATGGAGGTCTCCTTACAGTTCCCGCAAGTTTCGAAGGCGCGAGCCAAGGATGCAATGTGGTGGGCGGGTGTCGTTCCGTAAGGGATGGATCAGGAAAGCGGCTTTACCCGGAGTGGATGCGGCACTAGACTGGATGGACGGCAAGCCTGTTGGGGGGAAAGTATGCGGATATCGGGACTTGTGTTGATCGGAGCATTGGCGGCGGGCGCCGTGTCGGCGCAGACGGCGCCGGACCCGAAGGCCAATCGCGGACCGTTCCGCTCATTCGTTACCCTGAAGGCGCTGGGTAAGGCCCGGGTGGTCGAAGGCCCTGTGGCCTATGACACGGTGCTGTTTTCGCAAGCCCTGGCCTATACGACGACGGGCGCGCTGAAGGCCGACCTCAAGGACATCAAGCCCAAGCGTGGCAAGGAAGCGGAAATCCTGCTGCCCGCAGGCACGGTCATGTTCGCCCTGGCCAAGGGCGCGCCTGACGCCAATACCATGTGGTGCACGCTCAAGGCTGCCGGCCAGGCAAATATGTGCGTCGCCGCCGCCAAGGGCCGCAAGGATGCGGGATACGTTGTCTACAAGACCAGCGCCAATCCGGCCTTCGACGGTGGCCCGCCCGCGAGCATCGTAACCTGGGTGCAGGCGCCGGAATTCGACATCCAGGATACGGTTGTCGATTCGGGCTACCGCATCGATTTCGCGCTCAAGACCAGCGAAACCATGACGGTCGAGAAGCGGTATTATATCGGTGACGATCTTCAGGTCAGCAGTTCGGCGAAGCTTATGAGCCGGCACGATGTGATTTTTTCTAACATTGGCGGCGAGGCCCTTTATGTCGCCTATGATCCGGCCAGCAACAGCTTCAGCGCCAGACGCTTCGACACTGAAGCCGAGGCCGTGGCGCAGTAGACGTCGGGCCGTCAGCGGTAGATATTGCTTATAGCCTAGGGCTATCCAAAATCGGACGACTGCATGACAAACCGCCTGATCGCCGCCGCCGGGCTGGCGCTTGCCCTGACATTTGGGGCAGCCCCCAGTCTGGCATGCCGGATTACCAAAGACTTTGACGTGAAGGATTTAGAACCTGTCGACGTCATCGTGCTGGGCCGGATACAGAACTATAAGGTCGTCCGGGAAAGGTACCCTTACGCACGCTTCGACGTCGTGGTCGATCAGGTCGTCAAAGGCGCTCCCCGACAAAAACTCACGGTCGTCTGGGGGCCTGGCAGCTTCGAACCGCCGGAGACGATGACGAAAGGGGAATATTTTGTCGCCCTGCGCAAACCGAATGCGCGGACTTCCACCTATGCCAAGGATGCGTCATGGGAAGTGGTGGCGGAAATTTGCGGCCAGTCCTACATGTTCCCCGTGGATCGCTGGCAGGCCGAAAGGGTCAGGCGCTTTGTGAAGTTCTAGGCGCTGTGTCGGTCAGGGCGATGCCGAACAATTCCTCCACCACGCCCGGCAATGCCTCCGCGGTTATGGTGCGTTCGGTCGCTTCGCCGCCGGCAAACACGCGCAGGTGGTCATCGACGAGCAAGATGCGGCCATCGTCGGTGTGGCGCATGATCAGCCGCTTTTGCGTGAAGATGCTGTCAGGCGAGGTCGAGTTGAACCAGTTGGCCGGAACGAAGTCGCACAGCTCGAAGCGGTCGAGATTGAAGCTGTAGAGATTGTCCCAGCCGTCTGGCATCTGCGCCTGCGCGATGTATTCGCCGTCACGCACAATCAGCCGATAGGTATCGTAATCCTGCCGGACCGGTGTGTCGATCAGGCTGAGGTCCATGGGCTCACGGATGGCCAGCCGGCCATAGCCGGTGTCGCACAGATACTGCCGGCCTTCGATAGTGGCGATGATGACCATGTGGGTGCGCGGCCGCCGCTCGGGAAAGGTCATGGGCCGCGCGCCCGCCAGAGTGAACGGAATGCCTATGGCCGTCAACGCCATGGCGAACAGGCTGTTGACCTCATAGCAATAGCCGCCGCGCCGCGTGGGAACGATTTTGGCGACGATGTCCTCCGGTACGATCGATACCACCTTGCCGGCCCGCACATCGAGATTTTCGAACGGCACCGTGCGCAACTGGCGCTGCATCAGCTGCTTCAGTGTAGCGAAGGTCGTGGCTGGGTGGCCGTCGAACCCGATGCGTTTCAGATAGGCGTCGAGGTTGAAATTGTCAGCGTGCATGAACGTCTCCGTAAGAGCCGCCTTTTAGGACGGTTTGCCGCGGCAGGTAAACCGTCCCGATCGGTCAGCCCGTCCGGGGACAATCAGCCTCCTGACGCCGCCAGGAACGCCGCTTTTTGGGCTTCGTAAGCGCGCTGATAAGCCGGGCGGGCTTCGCCGCGCGCGACATAGGCGGCGACCGTCGGAAACGTATCCAGCAGGCCGGAGGGCTTCAGTCTTTGCAGCACCGAAATCATCATCAGGTCACCGGCGCTGAAATCGCCGTCGAGCCAGCCTGCGTCAACGCATGGCGAAAGTTGGTCAAGCCGCTTGCGCAGGCGGTCTACGACGACCGGCATGCGCGCCTCGGCCCAGGGCTTATCGGCTTCCAGTAGCCGTGCATTGGCGAATTCCAGGATCGGCGGCTCTATCGTATTGACCGCGCAGAACATCCAGGTGATGGCGCGCGACCGGGCGTCCGCGTCCTGGGGCAGCAGGCCCGGATGCGTTTCGGCGATGCGCAGGATGATCGACCCGGTCTCAAAGAGGGCGAGATCACCGTCTTCGTATGTAGGGATCTGCGCAAAAGGGTTGAGCTTGAGATGCGCCGGCTGTTTCAGCGTCTCGAACGTCATGGGGCGGACGTCGTAGGGCTGGCCCACCTCTTCTAGCGCCCAGCGTACACGGGTGTCGCGTGCCAGACCCCGGCCGCCGTCAGGTGAACGTTGGAACGCAGTAATGGTCGGGGTCATGGCGAGGCTCCGTTTGTGATGCACTTATAAGCACATCGAAGGGCATTCGTCCCGATCGACACGACCGGAGAGAAAATTACCTGACCAGGCGGATCTTCGATGTGCCGGCGGCGCCTGTGCCCGCGCTCAGATTGGTCAGGTTCCACGTCGTATTGTTGAGGATCAGCCGCCAAATCACCAGCGTCAGGCTGTCGCTTTCCACGCCCGATTTCGCGTTCAGGGTCAGTTCGCGCGACGGCAGCCAGATCAGGCCGGTCAGCTTGTTGGCGACCGAGTCGTTGAGCACGAACTGCGATTTCGACAAGCCTGCCGCCTCATACATCAACAGGTCCTTGTAGGTGCCGGAAGTCGGCGCGCTCAGGGCCGCGGAGATGCCGCTGTTGAACTGGATCTTCGATGTATCGGCGAAATAGAAGGTGACGCCGCTGCCGGTCCAGGTGCCGCCATTGACGTTCCAGCCGCCGTTCTTGATGACGTAGACGCCGGGGGCGAAATTGACCCTGGCGTTTGAATTATTGAAGTTGAACCAACCGCAATAGACGCCGGGCGTCATGTTGACCGTGGCGCCGTTGTAGTTGCCGTTCGATTGGGTGCAGGTCGCCGAGGCTGGCATAGGCAGCGTGCCGGCATAAGGGTCGTCCTCGGCCTTGCAGTTCAGTTCCAGCTGGGGGACAGTGGTCGAATTGCGGATGACGTTGGCGCCCTTGATGCACACCTTCTTGAAGTTCAGTGTGCTGCCGGAATTGAAGGTGGCGGCGGGATTGGCCGCCGACTTGACGTGAATCTCGCAATTGGGCGCCACGACATTGGCGCCGCTGTTGACCAGCAGCGCCTGGCTGCCCGATGGATCGAGCACGTAGATGCACGGCCGCGCCGCCTTGCTGATCGTGTTGACCGCCGTAGAGGTCGCCATCAGTTTCACCTTGTCCATGCCGACGATCTTCAGCAGATAGGTCGGCGCTTCGGCCGTCGCCGTTCCTGTCAGGGTCAGCACGTCGGCCGCAGGACTGGAGGAGGAGGAGGTGCTGGCATAGGTCTGGGCCGCGCCCGACAGCCGGTCATCGACGTTGCGGGCAAAGGTCTTGCGCGCGGTGTCTTCCATCTGGCTCGACTGGGTCACGCCGGCAATGACAGCGGCATCGAGCGCGTCCTGCATGTCCGTCTTGATCGAAGTGG